>NZ_CP113524.1:0-300000 GCF_026723765.1 Lacrimispora xylanolytica | reverse complement strand
GATAAAAACAGCTTTTTTATGAAATACACGCCTCCACGCTTTGCTCCTGGGAAATGACTTCTTCCCACAACCGGAACCGGTCCACTTCACCGTAAAGCATTCTTGCCTGGCTCTCCAGTTCCTCTCCTGCTGCCGAGCTTTGCTCTGCAGTAGAGGCATTGGCCTGTATCACGGCTGAAACCTGGGAAAGGCCATCGTTGATTTGCTCTATGGCTTGTACCTGTTCCATGGATGAGGCCTCTACTTCCCTCATGGACTCCTCCACCTGACTTGCCTGCCCTGCGATTTCTTCCAGCACCTTACCTGTCTCCTCTGTAAGCCTCTTCCCCTCTAAAACAGCTTTTACAGAGTGTTCAATCAGCTCTGAGGTCTGTTTTGCCGCCTCCGCAGATTTAACAGCCAGATTCCTCACCTCTCCCGCTACAACCGCAAATCCGCTGCCCACACTTCCTGCTCTGGCAGCTTCAACGGCTGCGTTCAAAGCCAATATATTGGTCTGAAATGCAATGTCTTCAATGATCTTTGTAATGTTGCTGATCTTACCAGAGGATAAGCTGATATCTTCTATGGCCTCTTTAAGACTTTCCATATACCGATTCCCCAGGTCTACGTTTTGACCTGACTGGCTTGCGTAGGCAGACGCCTTTCTTACATACTCCACATTCTTTTCCGCCTGCTGACAGACAGCTTCTATGGAAGCATTTAATTCCTCCACGGCTGCTGCCTGTTCCTGGCTTCCTGATGCAAGGCCCTGTGAGGCATCGGAAACCTGTCCTGCACCATTATTAACCCCATGAGCCGAGATTTGAATCTTTCTTAAAGTGCCGCTTAAAGCCATGGAAATGGACTCCATGCTTAAGCGAATGTCACGAAATTCCCCAGGATAGTCACAGCTGCTTTGTACCGCCAGATTGCCAAGGGAAATCTCATGAAGATATACGGAAATATCCTGTATGATTTCTTTATATTTTGCTGCCATTTCATTGATTTTCCTGGATATACTCCCCACCTCATCATCCCGCAGTATGGGAAGTTCCATATTAAGGTCTCCTTCAGAAAACCGACCTAGGGAATCCACCACAGCTTCAATGGGCTTTGTGATTCGGTTTGTAATCTTTAAAACGGCATATACACTGACCATAAGGGATAAGATTCCCAGAATACCAGCCATGATGACAGAGGTCCTGATGCCTGACATAAATTCAGACTGAAGAGCCGTTACGTTTACAGACCAGCCATTGGTATCCTTAATGGAGGAATAAGAGCCAATCTTATGGACTCCTCCCTCCTCATAAAAGCGAAACCCCGAACCTCCCCCAATCATGTCCGTTTCAAGAGAAACAATCTCAGACTTCTTTGACGAATTCTTTTTTCCATCCTCAATGCTGTTTTGCCGCTCAAGCACAAGGGAAATATCATCGGCTGCTACCTTCGTCCCGTTACTGTCTAAGATATAGGTACTTCCCGTCTCTCCAAGTCTAGCTTCGGTTATAATGGCTTCCAGCACGGAATAAGGAATATCCAGCATAATGACCAGGTCTCCAAAGGGATATGCGTATTGAAAGGAGGCAGAATCACTTCCAACGATAGGGTCTGATAGAAAGGGAACGCCACCTTTTGCCTTTTCATAGGCAACATTATCCTTATATGATTTCCCGCTCACCATGGACGTTCCATCTGCGGAAATGATATCAATCTTATTTAACCCATACTGAGAACTTGAGATGGTAAGGAATATACCAATATTCCCTCCACGCTCTCGATTCCCCTTTTCATAAAGGCCAATGGACTCCGCAATGACAGAGTATTCTTTTAGCTGCTGGGTAATCTTTTCCGAGACAAGCTGCGAGGTTTCCTTAAGACTCTTTGCCAGCGAACGATGAGCGGTATCATAGATCAAATAAATAGAACTTACAGACAACAGAAATACGATACAGGCAATACAGGTCAACGTAAATAATACCAAATCCTTTTTTATCCCCTTGCGGTGTCTGTTCATGCTAAAACCTCCAATATATATTTATGCCTTTGTCTCAGATATAACTTGAGATTCAGTAAATATATCGGATATTTTTCAGATAACTATATGCACTTTACTAATGTTTTACAATAATATACACAACTTTTACAAATCTCCTAGTTAGATCATACTTCATACTCCTGGTTATCACCTGGATGATGATAACTACCAACATCAACTTTATGCTGAATCAATTCAGAAAGCAGGTAAATAAAGATAGGGCGCAAAAAAACCTTGTACTCAATCGAGTACAAGGTTTCTCACAATTAATGCCGGCGACCGGAATCGAACCGGTACGGGAGGTAAGTCCCGCAGGATTTTAAGTCCTGTGCGTCTGCCAGTTCCGCCACGCCGGCAACTAGTGTAATCAAGGTACAGCCTCTTTTGACCAAGCAAAAAAAGCTCACCGATGAACAACATATTGATTATACAAAAACAAGCCTTTCTTGTCAACTGTTTTATATTGCATTTGCTCCTCATTTTAAATTTTCCTTTACAGCTGTTTAAATAAGCTATAAAAACAAGGAATTACGGCATTATCAGCAGCAGTAAACGTATCAATGCAAAAAGACAGGAAAACAAAATCATTGCTGGAAACATTTTACTGTTGCTTTCAAATTAATAATTTCTATGAACGGAACTCTTTGGGTAACCTATGATTATTAGCAATACTAGCGCTTTATTTTATTATTACAAAAACAAATCCAAGCCTCAAAAAATGAATATTGATAAAAAAAAGATAAAGTAGCAATTGTACCCCAGGCAAATTAGTGATAGAATCACCTTAAGGAGAAATTGTTTTTTCGCCTGTACAATATTATATAAAAACGAACCACTTAGGAGGTATTATATGGAGCGTATCGTAGTAATTGGAGCAAATCATGCTGGAACTGCGGCAATTAACACTATTTTAGATAACTACAAGGACAAGGAAGTCACGATTTTTGACTCCAATGACAATATCAGCTTTCTTGGATGCGGTATGGCCTTATGGATTGGAAATCAGATTCCGTCTTCCGAAGGATTGTTTTACTGCAGCAGGGAGATTTTTGAACAGAAGGGCGCAAAGGTATATTTAGAGACCATTGTCTATCATATTGATTTTGATAAAAAGCTGGTATTTGCCACTGGAAAAGACGGCCAGAGCTATCAGACTCCCTATGATAAACTTATTCTTGCTACCGGATCTCTTCCTGTCACTCCAACCATTGAAGGGACCGATTTAAAAAATGTTCAGTACGTAAAATTATATCAGAACGCAAAAGAAGTAATTGATAAGCTTCACGAAAACATGATCCGCAATGTAGTCGTAGTCGGCGCAGGCTACATCGGCGTGGAGCTGGCAGAGGCCTTTAATCGTATTGGAAAGAAAGTAACTCTCATTGATACTGCAAGCACCTGTCTGTCCGGATATTATGATCAGGAATTTACGGATATCATGTCTAAGAACTTAGAAAGCCATGGAATTAAGCTGGCTTACGAGGAAACCGTTACAAGCATTAAGGGTACCGGCAAGGTGGAGAAGATCGTCACTGACAAACATGAGTATCCAGCCGATATGGTGGTGCTTGGAATCGGCTTTAAGCCCAACAGCCAGCTGGGAAAAGACGTCCTGGAGCTGTTTAAGAACGGGGCTTATCTGGTAAATGAACATCAGCAGACCAGTCAGCCGGACGTCTATGCCATTGGTGACTGTGCGACCATTTATGATAATTCCATTCAAAAGACCAACTATATTGCCCTGGCTACCAACGCAGTGCGTTCCGGAATCGTAGCGGCTCATAATGCCTGTGGAACTCCACTGAAATCCATTGGAGTTCAGGGTTCAAATGGTATCTGTATTTGGGATCTTAAGATGGTCTCAACCGGAATTACACTGGAAAAAGCAAAGAAATTGGGCTATGACGCGGTTGCTACCGATTACGAAGACACCCAGAAGCCTGCATTTATCCAGCATGATAATTATAAGGTAAAAATCCGTATCGTATATGACAGAAAGACCAGAATCATCTTAGGAGCGCAGATGTGTTCTGAATACGATATTTCCATGGCAATCCATATGTTCTCTCTTGCCATTCAGGAACAGGTTACCATTGACCGCTTAAAGCTGACAGACATCTTCTTCCTGCCTCACTTTAACAAGCCATATAATTATTTCACCATGGCGGCTTTGATGGCAGAATAACAGCTGCCTGTCACTGAGACAAATAAAAAGTAAGCACAAAGAAGCCGGTATGATGATTATCATACCGGCTTCTTTCTTAATAATAACTGGGTGGAGAAGGATTCGAACCTTCGAAGTCGTCGACAACAGATTTACAGTCTGCCCCCTTTGGCCGCTCGGGAACCCACCCATAGCTTTTAACAAGCGATTATTATTCTAACATGTTGTCCCAAAAAAATCAAGCAGTTTTTATAAAAAATTATGCTAGTCCCTGTTGCCAACTAGTAGCACAGAGCTTACAGGGGGCAATAAAACCTTCACATTCCCCTCTATCACCGAGTATGAGAGCTTACCTACATTATAGCCACTCTCATAAGTCAGCATGACCCGGGACATGGTCTCGCCGCTCTTTAATCCAAGCTGCCAGACCGGTATGTGGACTTCCTGCTCATTTTCATGGCTGTTTACTGCAACGGCGCAGATACTGTCTCCTGTAAAGCGACCGTATGCAATGAGATGGTCTCCTGCTAAAAGCTGCTTTAAGGAGCCAATGCGGAGCGCTTTGATGGACCGGTGAAGATCAGTCATATACCGGTGGAATTCTATCAGTTCCATGTTTTCATTTCCCCAGGGGTAGGTTCGACGATTGTCTGGATCTGTCCAGCCGCAAACACCGGCCTCATCCCCATAATAGATGGCGGGAGCACCGGGCCAGGTCATCTGGAGCATCACACCCTGACGAAATATGCCGTAGCTGATTCCATCGGAAGCTCCCTCCGGTCCTTCTGTAGCCGTACGGCCTATTTTTTTATTGGTTCTTGTAAGGAAACGGGAATGATCATGATTGGAAAGCTGGTTCATGGCAGTGAACAATGATCCCGCCATCATACGGCTCATATGGTGGTTCATGGCCTTAAAAAAGGCTGCTCCGTCTCCAAAGAGCTTTTCATCCTTTTCATCACTATGTTTTTCCATACCAGTGAGAAACCAGGAGACCGGCTCCATAAAGGCATCGTAATTCATCACCGTATCCCATTCGTCACCTTTTAACCATTCTGAAGGGTCACCATAATGCTCCGCAAGTATGATGGCATCTTGATTGGCTGCCTTCACTGTCTTTCTGAAATCCTTCCAGAAGCTGTGATTGAATTGACTGCTTTGCCCTAAGTCAGCAGCTACGTCAAGGCGCCAGCCGTCGGCATTGTATGGCTTAGAAACCCATTTGGCAGCTATGTTAAGGATATACTGGTAAAGAGTATCAGAGCCTTCATAGTTAAGCTTTGGAAGTGTCGCATGACCCCACCAGCCATCATAAGAGCCGTTATAAGGCCAGTTCTCATCCTGGAAATTAAAAAAGGAATGATAAGGGCTTTCTTTTGAGACATAGGCTCCTGGCTCATAATTTCCTGAAAGCTCATAAATCCGTTCTCCATCCAGCCATTTGTGGAAAGAACCGCAGTGGTTAAACACACCGTCCAGTATGACCTTCATTCCCCTTTTGTGTACTTCTTTTATAAACCTGGAGAAGAAATCATTGCTCTCTTTTAGGTTTTCCTCTGCCGTGGTACGTATCATGTATTTGGTGGCATTCTGGTTGCTGGTGGCTTCAGAATCTAAAACCGCTCCCCCATCCATGGCTATGACACCGTAATGGGGATCAATATGGTCATAATCCTGACAATCGTATTTATGATTGGAGGGCGATACAAAAATGGGATTTAGATAAATTACTTCCACACCCAGATTTTCCAGATAGTCAAGCTTATCCCATACCCCCTGCAAATCTCCACCATAAAAGCTGCATACATCAAACTGATCGGGATACTTATTCCAGTCCCTGATACCGGTAACCTTCCTTTTTAAGTACACATATTCGTCATCTACCACATCATTGGCTGGATCTCCATTGCAGAAGCGGTCAACAAAAATCTGATACATGACGGCCCCCTTTGCCCAGTCTGGTGTGGAGAAGCCCGGTACCATTAAAAACCAGCCCTCAGATGGTATCTGATCTTCCACGCCCAGGCGGCTGTAATAACAGACCTGATTCCCTTTTACCACCTGAAAGCAGTACCGAATGGGATCACAACCTGCTTTTTTTCTGTGCTCATAATAATCGAACATTTCATCAGAGCTGGTTCTTTTCATGGCAGTTGGTTGTTCACTGCCGGCTTCTATATAATAGACCCAATCAATATCATTCAAGGCCGTCCGGAAGAGAAGAACTACTTCGTCCCCTTCTTCTGGTTCACAGGGAAACCGGAAGCTGTCAGTCTCGTCGGTAAATAATGCCTCTTTATTTAAAGCAACTTGCTGAAAGCACATACGTTCTTTCTTTCCTTTCATCCTAACTCTAATTCTATTCTATCCGATTGGTCCCCATTATACAACCCTGCCTAACCTCTAAAAAATGAAATAAAAAACGGTCAGCGGGGTAGCTGACCGTTTTTCGGAGAAGGTATTTCGTTTCTTATGGGGTGTAGCAAAAACTATATAATGTATTGGGGGGGTTTACATTTATAAATATACCACGCTGGAGAAAATAAGTGTGCACAAACATCATTTTTTTCAAAATAATTTTTTATGCATATTTTCCTATTCCGTCTATAGGTTACAAAAAAGTGCAGATTCCAGAAAGCAAACTTGGATACTTTTCCGGATTCTGCACCAATATTTTGTTTAAGCCAGCAATATTTATATCACTTCTGTGGGAACTTTGAAAAGTTCTTCAAACTCCTGCTGACCGATTTTTTCTTTTTCCATAAGCAACTGACAGCAGGCATGAAGTACATCTTCGTGTTTCACGAGAATTTCTCTTGCCTTCTGATAGCACTCATCAATGATTCGTTTCACTTCATTGTCAATGGTATTGGCAACCTGACCGCCATAGCTCTTGGTATGTGCCAGATCCCTGCCAATGAATACTTCATCACCGTCGTTGTCATAATTGATCATGCCTACCTTATCGGACATACCGAACTGGGTCACCATGGCACGGGCCAATGCGGTGGCCTGCTTGATATCCTGGGAAGCTCCGGTGGTAATATCACCGAAAATAAGCTCCTCAGCGATTCTTCCTCCCAAATCTACCATAATATCCTGCAGCATCTTTTCTCTGGTGTTGAACATATGATCTTTTTCCGGAAGAGGCATGGTATATCCGGCTGCACTCATTCCCGTTGGTATAATGGAAATAGTATGAACCGGTCCCTCGTCAGGAAGGAGATGGAATAAAATCGCATGGCCTGCCTCGTGGTAGGCTGTGATCTTCTTTTCCTTTTCAGTAATGATCTTGCTCTTTTTCTCGGCTCCAATGCCGACTTTTACAAATGCTTTATCAATATCAGCCTGACTAATGAACTTCTTGCTGTGTCTGGCTGTATAAATGGCTGCTTCATTCATAAGATTTTCAAGATCTGCGCCGGTAAATCCAGATGTTGTCTGGGCAATTCTCTTTAAATCCACATCTTCACCAAGTGGCTTTTCCTTGGAGTGAACCTTTAGGATATCTTCTCTTCCCTTTACATCTGGTTTTCCTACTCCTACCTTCCGGTCAAAACGGCCGGGACGAAGGATGGCAGGATCTAAAATATCCACCCGGTTGGTGGCTGCCATTACGATGATTCCTTCATTGATTCCAAAACCATCCATCTCAACGAGAAGCTGGTTTAGAGTCTGCTCTCTTTCATCATGGCCACCGCCCATACCCGTACCTCTTCGGCGGGCTACTGCATCAATTTCATCAATGAAAATGATACATGGGGCGTGTTTCTTACCTTCTTCAAATAAATCTCTGACACGAGATGCACCGACACCTACGAACATCTCCACAAAGTCAGAACCTGAAATGGAGAAAAACGGTACTCCGGCTTCTCCTGCTACTGCCTTGCCAAGAAGTGTCTTACCGGTTCCCGGAGGCCCTACAAGCAGGATTCCCTTAGGGATTCTGGCGCCTACGCTGGTGTACTTCTGAGGATTTTTAAGGAAATCCACCACTTCCTCCAGCTCTTCCTTTTCTTCCTCAAGTCCTGCTACCTTGCTGAAATTCACCTTGTTGGCATCTTTGGCAAGGAGTGCCCGGCTTCTTCCGAAATTCATCATCTTACTGTTGGCACTTCCGGCTCCTGCTCTGGCATTCATGACCATGAATAAAAACACCATGGCTACTGCTGTTAATATAAGCGGCAATGTTATAGTCAAAAACAGGTTTTCCTTCTGAACTGCGTCCACCGTATAGGTAATTCCATTGCGGTCTAAGCGGTCCTGGATTCCAAGTACATTGGATACGTTGGCCTGTTTTGACGTGCCGTCGTTCATTGTCATCTCAATTTTTCCCGTTGGCGGCGGGTCGCTCTGCCGGATCGTAGCCGAGGCTATGGTTCCATTATCGATTGCCTGCATAAGCTCCTGGTTGGTGATGATCTCACTTTTCTGGGGAAGCCTGCTGGCAAATATAAGCATGATAACCAGAAGGAGCAGAAATCCTAAGCCTTTAAATGGTTGCTGTTGTTTCAACATGCTGCCTCCTTATTGCTGTTCTATAACTCCAATATATGGCAAATTCCTGTATATCTGATCGTAATCAAGACCGTAACCGATGATAAACTGATCCGGTACGGTGAAACAGGTATACTTTACCTGAACCTGCTTCTTTACCCGGCGTTCCGGTTTATCAAGCAGGGTACAAAGCTCAATGCTGTTTGGATTTCTCTGTTTTAATACCTCAATCAAATAGGATAAGGTGTTTCCAGAATCAATAATATCCTCAACAATGAGAACATCTTTTCCTTCAATCGGATCGTCAAGATCCTTTACAATCTTCACAATACCGCTTGATACGGTACCAGAGCCGTAGCTTGATACGGACATGAAATCCAAAGTAAGGGGCAGAGTGATTCGTTTGGAAAGCTCACAGGTGAAGAAGACTCCTCCCTTTAAGATACAGATAAGATGAAGCTTCTTTCCTTCATAGTCCTTGCTGATCTGCGCTGCAACTTCCTTGATTCTTTCTGCGATCTCTTCCTCTGATAACATTACACGTATCTTATCATCCATTGTCTTTTCCTCCGTCTAACTGCATTTGTATTACTGTATGGGTATCATCTGTTATCTTATAGTATTCACTGATCCGGTATCCGATGACCCACAGGACATGGGAACCATCCGCAATTAATGGAATTTTTCCACGTTCCTCTCTGGGAATCTTCTCATCTATCATAAATGCCTTGACGGTCTTTCTGCCGCCTCCGGTCAGTGTCAGGTAATCTCCGGTTTGCCGATACCTCACAGAGAGTGCACATTTGATTTTATCATAATCGAACCATTTCGTATACCCGTTTTTGGGAATTTCCTGACCTTTTTTATAGGGAAAGACTTGAAAATCAACTTGGGGAAGTAAGATATCATTAGGATTATCCACAGTTTCATTCTTCATTTTATTCTTTATCCACAAATAGTCAGAACTTCTAAGAGCGATCCGTCCGCCCGGCAGATTAATCTGCTTGCCTGACTGTGCCCAAAGGAGAGCCTTTGTACCTTCCACATGAGTCATGGAAATATCCTTCATGGAGCCGGAAACTAAGCGGATCATGGCACGCAGGACATAGGTCCTTATAATATCCTCTTCTAAAATAAGACCTTCCGTTTTAACTCCAATCGAAAGTAGGGCCCCATTTTCATCCCTTTTAAGGACGGCCCATTCCTTTAGAAATTTTTCCGCCTGCTTCTCTAAATATTCATCGGCTTTTGCAGCCATTTCTCCGGCGTGGATAATATTATCCTCTGCCCTTTGATTGATTTCTTTTTTAATGGCTGGAAGCAAGATTCCCCGAATCCGGTTTCTGGCATAATCGGTGTGGGAATTGGTGGAGTCCTCACAATATGATATCCCTTTTTCTTCCAGATATGCAAGAATTTCTGTCTTGCCAACAGCCAAGAGTGGCCGGACAATCCGGTCTCTTTCCGGTCGGATTCCTCCAAGCCCTTTTAAGCCGGTCCCCCGGAACAAATGATGTAAAATGGTTTCCGCCTGATCATCCTTATGATGGGCCACAGCAATTTTATTGCCCCCAAAGCTTAAGCGTTCATTTTCAAGCACTTCATAGCGAAGAAGCCTTCCCGCTTCTTCCACCGACAGCCTGTGTTCCCTGGCATAGCCTGTAACATCCACGTGGACACAGGAAAAAGGCAGGGAAAGGGACTTGGACAGCGTCTTTGCATACTCGCTGTCTCTGTCGGCCTCCCGGCCCCTCAGCCCGTGATGGACGTGGACGGCCTTTAAGGAAATCCCCAGCTCATCCTTACATTCATTTAAGACTACAAGAAGACAGACCGAATCGGCTCCTCCGGAAAGCGCCACGATGACGCGGTCCCCCGGGAGAAAAAGCCGGTTCCGTCTGATAAATTCCAATATCGTTTTGTACATTAAGCCACCTTCCTTAGTTGATTCTCTCCCCTCTTTATTATAAATATACCCTCAAAACATGTCTGTTGCAATTATTATTTTCGTTTCCAGATACCGGCGGTCAGCACCGTCATATCGTCAGCTGCCGTCTCCGTAAAGGATCTGGCGAACAAAAGAATCCTGTCTGCCATATCCTGCGGATTTTTCACCGGCATACGGGAAATAAACTCTTTTAACATCAGCTCCTTATCATCGGCCGGAAGGGCATCCAGTATCCCGTCGCTTACCATGATGATCCGGTTGTCATCCCATAGCTTTTTTGAAAGGAGCACAGGCTCCACCGGATTTAAAATACCCATGGGCACCTCCCCTGCCTCTAACAGCTCCACGCCTTTTTCACTGAGAATATAGGTCGCTGCCGCTCCCAGCTTCATGGCTTCTAAAATTCCAGTTTTAAGGTCAATGCAGCATAAGTCCAGGGTGGCTGGATGTTGAGATAATCCGGTCAGCAAAAGAACGGTATTCACCATCTTAAGTGCTGCTCTGGTGGAAAATCCCGCCTCTAAAAGTCTTTGGGTCAGCTCGATGACCTGGCGGCTCTCTTCCTCTGCCGCCTTGCCGCTTCCCATACCGTCAGAAAGGCTTATAATGACTTGTCCAGGTTGAACCTGTCCAAAGGTATAATTATCTCCAGATACCTCTTCCCCGCTTTTTACGGCCTTTGCAGCTCCGTAGATGACACGGTATTCTCCTTTTTCCACAAACCGAATGGTGTCCAGCTGCTTTGTCACCAGATTTCTGCCGTCCGGTGCCACGGCCCATTCTCCATCCTCCATGGCGTTTTCTAAAATCTCTGCGGCCTCCTTGACGGTGACACAGCGGCCATTTAAAGTCCTCATGGTCAAGTATGCCTCTCTCTGGTGATTTTCATATTCCAGAAGAAGCATTTTTTCTATCACGATATGGTTTCGCCGAAACGCCTTCTTTACTTCATCCTCCCAGTCCGGAGTGATGTCCATGGCGTGTTCCACCTGATGGGAAAATTCCTCTAAAATAACAGCCAGCTCCTTAAACTGGACAATGACCGCATCCCGGCTCTCTAAAAAACGGTTCTTCCACGCCAGATTCATGGTAGCCCTGCCCAGGTTACGGTTCAAATGAACCATGTATTCGTCTTTCCTTTTACAGGTCTCCAGAAAAAAACGGGGCATGTCCCCGTAGTCCACGTTTCCTTTCTGTTCAAATGCACGAATCAGATAATTCAGATAATACTGATTGTCCGGTTCTTTTCCCGGAGCCACAAAGCATTTATTACAACCTGCGCATACCATGGCTGCAGCGGTCTCAAGCGCTGCCACACCATCTTCCTTCGTAAGTCCCTGTTCTGCGGACAGTTCATCTGTGCACGCCCTGGCAAGCTCACCCAATGAATTTGCCATGTCATTTAATCTTTTAGCCGTATATACATTCACATTCGCCATATCATAATGTGCTGGCTTACGTCTGAACACAAAAATCCCTCCTGCCTGTTTCATGCTTTAGACCACATTATATACAGACAGAAGGAATATATTTTGTCAAAATGGCTGATGCGCTTCGTAAAATCGTGCGACAGCTTTCCACTTAAATATCTATGATTTTAGGGACATTAAGTTCTACCTGATGGGTGCTTTTCTTTCACAACCCACGATTTTTAGGACTTTTAGGGAGGGCCTGTTTGATATAAATTTTTCTTACTGCCTTTGGGAAGGCTTTAGCAAAATTTCGTCAGGCTTTACTAGGCCAAGCTTCTGCTTTGCCACCTCTTCTATGTATTGCTTTGTCTGAACATAGACGCGGTAATCCTCCAGCTTCTTGGCACGATCCTCTTCCTTGTCCACCTGGGCCTGAAGGTTTTCAAGACGGATTCGATACTCCCTCTCTCTTTCCTTCAAAGATGTGCCTTTGATTGTAACTGTCACGGCAAGGCTGAACACAACAAAAGTAATGCCAACGAGGGCCATTCGGTTACCCCACTTGTCTTTTCTTTTTCTTCTCGTTTTTCCTCTCACGCTCATACATTCACCAGTCGTCCTTATTGCCGCTTTTTCCGGCGGAAAATTATACGTATTTTCATTTTAAGATATTTCCAAAATTTTTTCAAGAACTTTAGAAAAAAACGGCTTATGGTCCTGTCATATAGGAACATGCCGAGAAAGACTCCGACAATGACATAGCCCCTTAACCCACCGTCATTTTGTTCATATAAAAGAGAAAAGGTGGTCAAAGAAGCATATACCCAGAATACCATGTCCTCGATCCCAACAAATACATAGGAGTGAGGAACAAAAATGCGAAATACACGCAACAGGTCATATGTCATCATAAGCCCTGCTCCCGTCAAAAAGCTGTAGAGCAGAAGTTTTACTTCATATACGATATGAACGCTCATATGACTCCTTCTGATCCTTATTTAAACAGCCTGGAAAGCAGGGATTCGCCGGACCGGCGAAGTGCCTCGTTAGAGGAATAATTTAAGCTTTCAATGCTCCCGTTTAAATCCACTTCTCCCTTTTCCAGAGTCAGACGGCTTACGTGAAGATCTTTTCCCTTCAGGGTAAGCAGTCCCAGGTCTGTATCAAGAATGACCTGATTCTCATCAAATGACACCACTTCCCGTATTCCTGTTAACGTACCGGAGGCACGGTTTTCTATCGTCAGCCTATGAGGGCGAATATTCACTTTCTCTTCCATAAGAAAAACCTCCTAATATACCTGTCTTAAGTATATTAGGAGGAACGCTTCAATATTCCTGAAATTTATCATACGTATAAGATTCAAAGCTAAAGATAACGATAAAGTTCCTTCGCCTCATCCTTTTTCACCGTTTCCGCTACATCAAGAACCTCAACTTTAACCGAACTGGTTCCAAAATGTATCTCGATTACGTCGCCTTGCTTGACGCTCAAAGAAGCTTTCGCCGGCTTGTCATTGACAAGCACGCGGCCTGCATCACAGGCATCGTTGGCAACGGTCCTTCTCTTGATCAGGCGGGAAACCTTAAGAAACTTGTCCAACCTCATGGATTAAGCGTTTACCATATCCTTTAAAGCCTTACCAGCTTTAAACTTAGGTGTTTTGGAAGCAGGGATATTCATAACTTCACCGCTCTTAGGATTTCTTCCTTCTCTAGCAGCTCTTTCAGATACTTCAAATGTACCAAATCCAACTAACTGGATTTTCTCGCCTTTTACTAACTCTTCAGATATAACATCTGTCAGAGCTTTCACTGCCTTCTCTGCATCCTTTTTGGACAGTTCTGCCTTTTCTGATACTGCTGCGATTAACTCTGCTTTGTTCATTGATATCTTCCTCCTAAAAATGTAGCTTCTAGCTACGACTTTTCGCATTAACACGATTACTATATCATTTATAGCTGTTTCTCCTGTTTTTGTCAAGGTTTTTCGCTCTTTTCACGAGCTTTCTCCTGCATTTTTATTGCTTCCCACAGGGCTTCTCCTTCTTCCGACGAAATCACCTTTTTATCGCCAAAAACGTGTGGATGCCTGCGTATCATTTTTTCACAAATTCCATTTACAACATCATCAATGGTGAAATCCTGATTCTCCTTTGCGATCTGGCTGTGGATCATGACCTGGAAAAGAAGATCTCCCAGTTCCTCACACAGATTTTCCTTATCCTTATGATCAATGGCCTCTATTACCTCGCCGGCTTCCTCCAAAAGATATTGCTTCAGGCTCTCGTGGGTCTGCTCCTTATCCCAGGGGCAGCCATCTTTGGAACGCAGTTTACTTGTAATATTTACTAAATCACTGAAAGTATGCATTGATGAAACCTCCTTTTTTGAGATTATACCATATGCAAGCACAAACTGGATGGACTTTCCAATTCTGAAGATTTTCTGACATTTGTCTCCCGCCCCTGTTAAAATGGAACGGATTCCGATATAATAAGAAATAATTTATTCACTACCGGAGGTAACCATGAAAGAATTTAATATCTGGAAAAAAATAGCAGCCGGTCTGCTGTTTCTAAACATTGTGTTTTCCGCCTTTCACATTCAGACTATCTCTCCTACCACAGGCGAGGGATCATTAAAGGCAAACTCCATGGGATTTGGTCCTTCCATCGCAGTAGGTCCTGGAAGCAAGCTCTTTAACGGCGGCAGCTTATCCCTCTTAGCCAATTATGACAAGCGTCAGATGCTATCCATGGTTTTGCAGGACAAAAGTGGCAACCTGGTCGTCATTGACGGAGGCTGGGACATTGATGCGGATCACCTGACAGAGGTCATTGAACAAAAAGGCGGCCATGTTTCTGCCTGGTTCATTACTCATCCCCATTCTGATCACGCGGGAGCACTGGTGCAGATACTTAACAATCCAGGAAGAAAGATCACCATTGACAACATCTATTATAACCTGGCAGACCAGTCCTGGTACGATAAGGTGGAACCGTCAAGATCCAATTTGGTCAATAACTTCAGAGCTGCCATTGCCACTCTTCCTGCGGACAGGCTTCATGTGGTCCACAAGGGTGACGAGATAAAAATCGGTCAGATTAAAGCTAAGGTTTTAAACGATCCTTACCTTCTCGATGTGACCTCAGTCAATAACAGTTCCGTTGCCTATAAGTTTTTCTTAAACAATGTAAGCATCCTGGTGCTGGGAGATATGGGTCCAGAGGCTGGAGCGCTTCTCCTTGAGCAGACAAGCAAGGAAGACTTAAAAAGCGATATCGTTCAGATGTCTCACCATGGTCAGTACGGGGTAAACAAAGATGTATACTCGGTAATAAATCCAAAAATCGCTCTGTGGCCCTGTCCTCTCTGGCTGTGGAACAATGACGGGGGATCCGGCATTGGAAGCGGCGACTGGAAAACCCTTGAAACAAGACAATGGATGGAGGAGCTTGGGGTAAAGCTTAACTACTGCATCAAAGATGGAGACCAAATCATCTATTAAATAATTTAAAAAGACAGCCGCCGGTTGGTACAGTTTAATATCCTGTCCATCGGCGGCTGTCTTTTATTAATTTCCCCCGGGGCCATCCCGTCTGGGGCGCTCGGATTCCGGCAGGGGTTCTATATAAAAACCATTTTCATAAGGTTCCGTGTCAACCTCCGGGATATCACCATCGTCATAATTATCTTCTTCTGGCATAAATACTTTCATTTCTTTCACCTCCTGACTATGATAATGCTTCATTTTATCCTTCCATCTGACGGCCTAAGAATCCGGCAGCCGTAGTTGCAAGCTTTGTCTCCATATCACCAAAACGTGCTCTTGGCTCTCTGCTTAAAAGTGCTACGGCACCAATTGCATCTCCCTCACAAATAATTGGAGCCACAACCTGGGCCGTAATCCCTTCCAGTACTTCTCCTGTCAGGGGGATAAAACCTTTTTCATCCTTTCCTGCAAGTACTACGGTACGCTCGTTGATAACAGTCTCTAACTGCTTACTTATGGTTTTTTGGAGCAGTTCCTTTTTAGAACCGCCTGCCACAGCAATGACCTGGTCTCTGTCGCTGATGCAAACAGTTAATCCCGTAGTCTGTGCCATTGCCTCAGCATACTGGGAAGCGAATGCGGTCAGCTCTACCATTGGGGAGTATTTCTTAAGGATAATTTCTCCTTCTCTGTCTGTGAATATCTCAAGCGGAGTTCCCTCTCTTAAGCGAAGTGTCCTTCTGATCTCTTTCGGTATAACCACCCTTCCCAGGTCATCAATTCTTCTAACTATGCCAGTTGCTTTCATGATTATAATTCCTCCATCTTGTACGTTTTAATATCACTGATATTATTTTGCTACGAATTAGGAAGATTATACTTAAGTCTGCCATTTTTCCCAAAATTTAAAATCAGGGTTCGGACCTAAAAATAGGCCAAACCCTGATTCTTACTTTATTTTTCTATATATCTTAAGATTTTAGAAGAGAGACTTTTAGTGCTCCAGGTCAATAATCACCTTGTCTGACGTGGTGAGAAACTTCCTTCGAGGAAGTAATATAACCTTCATGCGCAACTTTGGCTGCTGCATTATTAGGAATGGGAGAAACAAATCGATTTTCAAAAGAACCATTCCTCTGAATCGTCAGTTCATCCGATACTCTTTGTAGAAGATACATACTTAAAACGTCCATAGCTACCACCTTTCTCCGAAACAAACATCTTGAAGTAAAGAAAGCATCTGGGACTAAATCCCTTCTTCTACTATTAGTATATCACAAAATACCCAAAAAATCAACCAAACGCCTTTTTATTTTTAGGTAAATTTTCATTTTTATCAATCTTTTTCAGACAATTCCCCAATCTGCTTTAATAACACTTCCGCTTGGCTTATCATGGTATCTGTAGACAGATTTTTCTTTCGATCCAAATAGGTGAACCTTGGTTCTTCGCCCATAAGGAACTTTAAATCTCCACGGTACTGCTCCACGATTTTTGGAATTCCCTCTACCTTCAGGCGGGCATTTTTGTACATGGTGAGGCGGACTTCCTGACGGTTTATATTGACCTCTGTTACAAAGGCGCTGTGAGCCAGTGCTTTTAAGGCCGCAACCTTTAAAAGATTCTCAACAGGCTTTGGGATATCTCCGAAACGGTCCATCAGCTCATCCTGCATATCCATGTATTCCTCTTCATTCTCAATGCCGGAAATACGCTTATAGATATCAAGCTTCTGATATTCATTCTTAATATAGGAAGTTGGAATATAAGCATCTATATCGCAGTCCACCACAGTATTGTAGGTTTCCTCTTCCTTTCGCTCTCCCTTTAACTCCAATACAGCCTGATTTAAGAGCTTACAGTAAAGGTCATATCCAACGGCTTCCATGTGTCCGTGCTGTTCTGCTCCCAGCACGTTTCCGGCTCCACGGATTTCTAAGTCACGCATGGCGATCTTGATTCCTGAGCCAAGCTCTGTAAATTCACGGATGGCCTGGAGACGCTTTTCCGCCTCTTCCTTTAAAAGCTTATCTCGTTTATACATTAAAAATGCATAGGAAATCCGGCTGGAGCGTCCTACCCGGCCTCTGAGCTGGTAAAGCTGGGATAAGCCCATACGGTCCGCATCCTGTATGATCATGGTATTGGCATTGGGGATATCAAGACCTGTCTCAATGATGGTGGTGCAGACCAGAACATCAATTTCACCATTTACAAAATCAAACATGATTTTTTCCAGCTCATGCTCATGCATCTGTCCATGGGCAAAGGTTACATTGGCTTCCGGTACCAGCTTTGCGATGTGGTTTGCCACCTCATCAATGTTGCTGACACGATTGTATACATAATACACCTGTCCGTCTCTGGAAAGCTCTCTATGAATGGCTTCACGGACCATTTCATCGTTGTGCTCCATGACGTAGGTCTGAATGGGCATACGGTCTACCGGCGGTTCCTCTAACACGCTCATATCACGGATTCCTACCAGACTCATGTGCAGCGTTCTTGGAATAGGAGTTGCGGTCAAGGTTAGAACGTCGATATTTTCCTTTAGCTGCTTGATCTTTTCTTTATGGGTCACGCCAAAGCGCTGCTCTTCATCTATAATAAGAAGTCCCAGGTCTTTAAACTGTATATCCTTTGACAGGACCCGGTGAGTTCCCACTACAATGTCCACCATGCCCCGTTTTAAATCCTCGATGGTCTTCTTGATCTGTCCTGGGGTTCTAAATCTTGACATCAAATCCACCCGGATGGGGAAGTCCTTCATTCTCTGGGCAAAGGTATTATAATGCTGCTGGGCCAAAATGGTGGTAGGAACCAGATAGACCACCTGTTTTCCGTCCTGTACGGCTTTAAATGCGGCTCTTAAGGCGATCTCTGTCTTTCCGTAGCCTACGTCACCGCAAATAAGACGGTCCATGATCTTCTTACTTTCCATGTCTCCCTTGGTGGCTTCAATGGCATCCCACTGGTCGTCGGTCTCCTCATAGGGAAACATTTCTTCAAATTCCTTTTGCCAGACCGTATCCTCGCCGTACTGAAAGCCATGAGTCTCCTGTCTTGCGGCATAGAGCATGACAAGGTCCTTTGCGATCTCTTTGACTGCACTTTTGACTCTTGTCTTTGTCTTGTTCCACTGCTCGCCGCCTAAGCGGTTCAGCTTTGGCTTTTTAGCATCGGCTCCGGCGTATTTCTGAATTCCGTCAAGTCTGGTGGCAGGAAGATACAGGTTTCCGTTGTCCGCATATTGTACCTTTAAGTAGTCCTTGATCACGCCGTCCTGCTCGATTTTTTCAATTCCACGATAAACTCCAAGGCCGTGATCCTCATGAACCACATAATCGCCTACGGACAATTCAGAGAAGTTCTGGATTTTGGTGCCTTCGTAGGTGGTCTTTTTCCTCTTTCGCTTCTTTTTTTCTCCCCCAAACATATCGCCTTCAGTAATGACGATGAATTTAATCATGGGATACTCAAAGCCGCGGTGAAGCTTACCGTAAGTGACCAGAATCTCTCCTGGCTTTACCTCTCTGTCTTCTCCGCTGTCATCGGGACAGTAGGCTCTTAAATCATACTCTCTTAAATCTCCGGCAAGGCGGCTTGCCCTGGTTCTGGAGGCTGATAAAAGAACCACCCGGTAGCCTTCCTTTTTCCATCTGGTCAGGTCCTTGATTAAAAGCTCAAAGCCATTTTGGTAGGCACTTACATTTTTCACCTGAAAGCTGTAACGGTTCTTTACTGCGAAGCCAGTGAGCTTTTGTTCCAGGCCGGTTAAATAGACGGTAGTTCCAGTCTGGGTTCTTGCAAGCATCTCCTTAGCCGTAAAAAGGAGACCGGTCTGTCCAGGAAGAAGGTATCCATTGTTTAATCGATGGATCATACTTTCCCGGAATTCCATTTCCACAGTTTCCCCTTTTTCCTTTAACCGCTCTGGCTCATCTAAGAACACCACTGTGCTGTCTTTATCAAAATAGTCGAAAAAGGAAACGCTGTCTGGGCAAAAATAATGGATATAGCCGTCAAGGCCCTGCTGCTTAAAGCCTTCCTTAAGCCCTTCTAACAGCTCATTGATAATAGAGCGGATCCGCAGGGCTTCCTCCACCTTTGACTGGGCCTTTAAGTCTTTTTCATATTTTTTTATTTCCTTTTGGATTGCCTCAATTCCATCTTCGATCTGGGTTTTCGTCAGCGTCATTTCCGTAGCAGGATAAATCTGAATTTCCTCCAGCTGGTCAATGGATCTTTGGCTTTCCAAATCAAAGGTACGAATGGAATCTACTTCGTCATCCCAAAGCTCAATTCGAACAGGAAGCTCTTCCGTCAGCGGGAATACATCGATAATACCGCCTCGAATGGAGAACTGTCCCATACCGTCCACCTGTCCCATTCGCTCGTACCCAAGCTCTCCCAGACGCTTTTTCCAGGTCTCTACCTCAATGGTCTGGCCGCTCTTTACAGAAAGCACCTGATTTTTCAGATACTTTAATGGAAGCAGGTGATCCATAAGTCCGTCAATGGTGGTAACGACCCAGCCGGTGTTTTCCTCCATCAGGCGGCGGAATACGGTCATACGCTGCTTGGTAAGTAAATTCCCATGGATATCGGCATTGAAAAACAGAAGATCCCTGGCCGGATATAACCACACATTTGTATCAAAATAGCTTAAATCCTCAAAAATCTCTCTGGCTCTGGTATCATCATAGGTCACCACCAGCTTCATTCCAGCATTCTTTGCTGCTTCGTACATCAAGTGAACCTTTTGGGAATCCATGCAGCCGCTTGCCCCTATGGGCCCGGCCTTTTTTTCCAGATCTTTTGAGAGGTCTTCAAAGTCCTTAAGCTCCCTCAATGGTTTTTCAAATAATCCGCTCATGAAATCTCCTTATTTCTTTCTGTTATACTGATTCATCGCAGCATCTGCTCCGTCTGTTACTATCATAATGGAAGCCTCGGCTGCTGCTCCATACGCGTCTTCCATGATGGCTTCCTGAGCCTTTGGAAAACGTCCAAGAACATAGTCCGCCAGGTCCATCTCCTTTGGCTTTTCTCCCACTCCCACCCGGATTCTTAAAAATTCCTGGGTTCCTAAATGGCTGATGATATTTTTAAGTCCATTATGGCCTCCGGCACTTCCCTTCGCCCGAATTCTAAGCTGTCCTTCTTCTAAATTGATGTCATCGCAGATGACTATAATGTGGTCTGGCTCCACCTTATAATAGTCTGCCATGGAACCAATGCTTTCTCCGCTTAAATTCATGTAAGTCTGGGGTTTTGATAAAATCACCTTTTCCGTTCCAATCAATCCCATACCGCTAAATGCCCGGTGCTTTTTATCGGTTACTTGAATCCCAAGTTTGTCCGCCAGAATATCAATGGCTTCAAAACCAACATTGTGTCTGGTCTTTTCATATTCTCTCGATGGGTTTCCTAATCCTGCGATGATATACATGATAATTCTCCTTATTATTGTCTATATTAACGGTATTTTTAATTCATGACATTTCTGGCTTTGGAACGCCCGAAAAGCGCTAGATTTTCACCATAGGGGGATCTAACGCTGCATTTATTATTCTAACAGTTTCAAAAAAAGATGTAAAGGCTATCAACGAATATTTAATATCTTATCCCTTGTAATTCCTGTCTTTCTTATGATAGAATGATACCGTTGCGCTTATATAAGTTCAAACTCGGTTGTTATTTCCACCGGCTGCGTGATGGCTGTTTCTAAGGGTTAGAAGGAAAAAGGAGTGATGTTCATGAAGGATGCAAACAAAAAATACGATGTGATCATCATTGGTGCAGGCCCCTCCGGCATTTTCTGTGCCTATGAACTGATTGAGAAGAAACCGGAACTTAAGATACTTATGATTGAAAAGGGACGCCCCATTGAAAAACGGATGTGCCCAAAGCGTACCACCAAGACATGCGTTGGCTGTAAGCCCTGCTCCATTACCACAGGCTTTGCAGGAGCCGGAGCATTCTCTGACGGAAAGCTTTCTTTATCTCCTGATGTGGGAGGCAATCTTCCGGAGATTTTAGGATACGATAAAACCGTGGAGCTGTTAAAAGAATCCGATAATATCTATTTGAAATTCGGCGCAGATGAAAATGTTTACGGCGTTGACAAGCAAAAGGAAATCCAGGAGATCCGCCGAAGTGCCATCAATGCCAATTTAAAGCTGATTGAGTGTCCCATCCGCCATTTAGGTACGGAAGAGGGCTATAAGATCTATACCCGCCTCCAGGAGCATTTACTGGAACAAGGCGTGGAGATGGCCTTTAACACTATGGTAAAAGATATTATCATTGAAGATAATAAGGCAAAGGGCATTATTACCGATAAGGAAGAGACTATCTTTGCAGACGAAATCGTATCTGCCATTGGACGGGAAGGCTCTGACTGGTTCAGCCACATCTGCAATCATCATAACATTGAAACAATGGTTGGAACCGTAGACATCGGTGTCCGGGTAGAAGTCCGGGACGAAGTCATGGAGTTCTTAAATAAGAACCTTTACGAAGCCAAGCTTGTGTATTACACTCCTACCTTTGACGACAAGGTGCGTACCTTCTGTACCAACCCTTCCGGTGAAGTAGCCACAGAATATTATGAAAATGGACTGGCCGTTGTCAACGGTCATGCTTATAAATCCCAGGAATACAAGACGAACAACACAAACTTCGCCATTCTTGTTTCCAAGAACTTTACAAAACCATTTAAGACCCCTATTGAATACGGCAAGCACATTGCCCAGCTCAGCAATATGCTCTGCGATGGCAAGATTCTGGTTCAGACCTTTGGAGATTTTCAGAGGGGAAGAAGAACCACAGAGGAGAGGTTATGCAGAAATAATATCATCCCAACCTTAAAGGATGCCGTACCGGGAGACTTATCTTTAGTTTTCCCTCACCGTATTATGGTTGACATAAAAGAGATGCTTCTGGCTCTTGATAAGGTAACACCTGGTATCGCCAGCGATGAGACTTTATTATATGGAGTTGAGGTTAAATTCTACTCTAATAAGGTTGTTGTGAATGCTGACTTTGAGACCAGTGTGGAAGGACTTAGAGCCATTGGTGATGGGGCATCTGTGACCAGAGGTCTACAGCAGGCTTCTGCGAATGGGATTAGTGTGGCTAGAAGTATTCTTAATAAATAATATAAATTTGACCAAAAAAATCCGAGAATAATCCTCGGATTTTTTTATAAATATAATAAAATCAGGAGTAAATCTTAATAATATTAACCACTTCAAGCAAGACTCTTATTAGCGGCCACCAACTTTTTCCAACTTACTCTATGGGAAAATAAATATCAATTTCGGAGTTGCTGTCATTTACTCCGGTGAAACGTTCTGTATAACACTCAAAATCATCGCGGTTAGCAAGTTCAAAACCACTCTTCGGAAACCATACACCCCAGATATAATGATATGTTTGTATTAAGGTATCTACCGTCCCTCTATGGACAAACCTTGCATACGTTCCACCACACAATTTTTTATTTGCATATCGTTTAAAACAGGGTAGTTCTTTGAAATTTCAATTCCAACAAATTCCATACTTTCGCTATCGGTACTAAATACATCCGAGGAACAAGTTTCACAGGTCTCAAAAACTCCAAATCGTTTATTTGTAAGAAGATTAGGGGGGATTTTTTTGTTAAACTGTTGCCACATAGCAATGGATTCGTTTCCAGAAACGGTTGTTTTAAAACGAATCCCCATGATATTTATTTCAGGCATTACAAGAATTTCTGGAATCAAACTAGGATGTATGATAATAGTCTTATCAGATTTCTGTGCGGATTGCCTGTTTCCAATTAAAGCATCTATCCCGTTTTTTCTATACTCCGATGGTGTCATGGAATACCAATCCTTAAAAGCTCTTGTAAAACTTTCCGCCGTTTCAAAATAAAGAGAAAGCCCAATATCCAACACTTTTTTATCACTATGTATCAAATCCCAAGCCGCCTGCGTTAAACGGCGGCTTCTGATATAGCTTCCTATTGTTTCGCCCATAATAGCATGAAAATAACGATGAAAATGATAGTAGGAATAAGAAACCGCCTCAGCAACATCACTTGCAGCAATGGGTTGATATAAATTGTTCTCTATGAATACAACGGCTTTGCCTATTGTTGCCTTGTCGTTCAAAGACAGCCCTCCTCCCTTTTAATAACTGCTTATTAGTTAGTTGATTTTGTAAAAATCTGGACTTGCTTTTTCTTGTGGCAGGGACACTTTCATTTCTTCCATGTCAAACGGTCCAACAGAAAAAGTATTCCATTCATTGGCTTGTGGGGACCCAAACGTTACTTCTATCGTTTTATCCGTTGTATCAAAAATCATAGAGCGTAAGGTACCAAAAAATTCACTATAATAATGGCAACAAAGCCCATCCGGGTATGAAGTTGAAAGCAGTTCCTTTATATTGTTTTTTGAAATCAGTTTGTTTTTCTCAAATAAACGAACGATTCTATCGTTGCGGATTACAGAGTTTTCAATGAGCATTTTTTCATAAGGCTTTATATCATCAAATAATACATGATTTGTGGAACTTAGGTATGTTTCATCGCTGCTTCCGTCTAAAATTTTGTAAGCCTTATGACCATCGACACATTGAAACATTGCTATTTTATTATGGCTATCAGCCAACATCAAGTTAATATTATAACCGATAGGCGCCTCCATTGTCCATTTTATTGCTTCATCTACATTTTTGCAGTTTTCAAGTATGCTACGAACGACTATCCAAAAGCTAAATCCTGTTATTCCTGCTTTTTGACCACCTTCAAAATTACCGACAGGCAGACCATTTGATGCCTTACACACCGCAAGACCATGTTCATTCATTCCATCACATCTACCGAATAAATTTAAGGTAGAACCAACATACCGATATTTCCCCTTAATATCAGTATAAGCAAAGCACATTTCTTCCATTTTATCATTGAAATCGTAATTTCTTGCCATTACAGTATGTCCACTTTCGGACTGTTGTGGCAATACTGCCATTAAACTACACCCTCGTTCCAAATAGGTCATTGCGTAAAAAAGCACCTGTTCGTTGGAAACCCCAATCGTATCTGAGAATCCTTTAATTTCTTCATTAATTCCTTGACAATAGCAATCCAGCAGCTTAAAAATTTCAATAAACTTGTCGTGGGGGTAAGTATTAGGAGGCAGCGATACTTTCTGCAGCAAATCGGGAGTGGATAATATCCACTTGCCTATTTGTGTCCCAACTTCATAACTTGTCCCTATAAAATTTTTAAAATATACCTTTGTTTCTTCCATTTACTCCACCGTCCTTTCATAAGTATTATAAATCTGGCTTGCACTTCATACTTGATATTTTTTGCTGTTTACTTAAACACGGTTGTATACCGATTCAATGCATTTAGGTAATTAGCCTAAGTATTTATAATCTTCTTTAAGGAATAACGCAAAAAAGGAACAGACCCGCCGTAGGCAAAGGTCTGTTCCTTTTTTGGTTCATAGTTATGTAATTCACATTCTCTAGATAAGTCCAAGCTTCTTCATCGCATATGCCACGCCATCATCTTCCACATTCTTTGTAAAGAAGGTAGCATACGGCTCCAGTTCCACGCTATGATGCCCCATCAGTACACAGTTTTTCGCAAACTGGAACATGGGGAGGTCATTAATGCTGTCACCGAACACGTAGACATCGGATAAATCAATCTCATAGTGCTTCATAATCAGCTCAATGCCAGTTGCCTTGGTATGTCCGGTTGGAACGCATTCATAAAAGCCATTCCCTCTGTTAATGATGTCGATATCATCTTCCAATGCCTGGTGAAATCCTTTGATATCGCTGTTTTCATCTGACAGGACAAAGAACTTGTCAAAGTCGTAGCAATCCTCATCCCAGCCAAAGGAGGAAACTTTCCCTTCCTTTATCATCTGGTCTTTCATCTTTGCTACTACAGGCATCCAGGAATCTTCTTTTCTGAAATAACAGCCTTCCGTTCCTTCCAGTACTCCGTCAAGCTTATGTCTCATGATGATCTGCTTAATTTCGCTGCCTCTTTTTCTGGGTATGGTGGTGGAGTAAAGAATCTCCTCCCCTGCCACAACTCTGGTGCCACAACCGCAGCAATAGCCGTCCACTTCCACCATACGCGCTACAGGGCCGATCAGGCTGTAGGTCCTTCCGGTATTGATAAATACCAGATGACCATTCTTTCTGGCCTGATCAATGGCCTCCTTGGCGCTTACCGGAACGTTCCGGTTGATTTCAGAAAACAGCGTGCCGTCTATGTCAAAGAACAGCGCCTTCTGTCTTTCGTTCATTTGTCACCTCTGAAACAAATGGTGCCGGTGGTCTCGTCCATACGTTCAACGATGGCAAGGGATTCCACCTTAACACCTTCTGCTCTCAACCGGTCACCTCCCGGCTGGAAGCCTTTTTCAATAACGATACCTGCGCCAATAAGCTCAGCGCCGGAATCCTTTACAATAGCAGCCAGTCCTTCCAGGGCCTTTCCGTTGGCTAAGAAATCATCGATTAAAAGCACCTTGTCTCCTGCCCCAAGAAATTCCTTGGATACCATGACATCATACGTTCTTCCATGGGTAAAGGACTCCACCTGTGTGGTGTAAACGTCACCTGCGATATTCTTTGTCTTTGATTTTTTGGCAAATACTACCGGCACGTCAAAATACTGGGCAACGATACAGGCGATTCCGATCCCAGAGGCCTCAATCGTTAAGATTTTATTGACTTCACAACCAGCAAAGCGTCTTTTAAACTCTTTTCCGATCTCAACAAACAGCTTAATATCCATCTGGTGATTTAAAAAACTATCTACCTTAAGTACGTCACCGGATTTAATCTTACCATCCTTACGTATTCTGTCCTTTAACAGCTGCATAAAGGTTCCTCCTGTTGTATTTAATTATTTGATCACTGCGTTCTGCATTAAGTATTCCATTACCTTGTTATTCATTACATAATCGTCTACTTCAAACTGACCTTCTGCTTTAATGAGCTCATCTGCGTTCTCATAGCCTAACTCAGTAGCAACTTCTTTCCGGTCATCATCGGACACAGTAATGTTCTCTTTTTCAGCAATGGCATTGACAATCAGTCTCTGCTTTACGATTTCTTCTGCCTGTGTCTTAGCAGCTGTCTTAAAGTCTTCCTCTTTCATGCCGGTAAATGCGCCGATAAAGGTAGTGAAATCCATACCGTAGGCAGCTGCCTGGTTGGTGTATCTTGCAATCAGGTTATCATAATTGGCATCAATGGCCTTCTGCTCTGGCTCTACCTTACAGTTAGCTGAAATGGCAGTATAAATGTCATTCTTAACCTTCTGCTCTGCTGCATCGTTTTTGCTCTTTAAAAGAGTCTGCTTTGTTTCTTCCTTGTACTCGTCCACGGTCTTTGATTTTGTATTTTCCTGTACGTATGCATCATTTAATTCAGGGACCTGTTTCTCCTGTACGGAATTCACAGTTACTTCAAACACAACCGGCTTTCCTGCCAGGTCTTTGTTCTGATAATTTTCAGGGAATGTTACATTTAAGGATACCTTGTCCCCTTTTTTAGCGCCGATCAGTCCGGATTCAAATCCATCAATAAACTGGTTGGAGCCAATGGTAAGGTCATAGCCCTTTGCTGTGCCACCGTCGAATGCAACGCCATCCTTGGTTCCTGCATAGTCGATATTGACCACATCTCCGTCCTTAACTTCACGGTCAACATCAACTTTTTTCTCATGAGCTGCCAGATCCTGGTCAATGGCCTGCTGGATCTCTTCGTCCGTCACTTCTACAGCATCTTTTTTGACCTCGATTCCTTTATACTCTCCAAGAGTTACTTTACCGTTATCAATATTAGTTAAGTCCTGTGTTGCCACAGTTTCCTGGGCTGAGGACTCGGTAGCTTCTGTACTTGCTTGTGTCGTTTCTTTTACATCTTTTTTGGAACAGCCGGAAATAAGGGTGGCGGCAACCATACCGCACATGCATACTTTAAAAATTTTCTTCATCATACAATCCTTTTTCTTTCTATTTTAATGATTAACAGGAAAAACACTTCCTGTTTGTTATACCATATTGGGCATGGGAAAAAAAGCATTTTGCAGAAATTAACAAAAATTTCAAGAATAATTCTGTTATTTGTAAAAAGCTCGGAATGCCTTATATGTATTGTATACATCAAGTTTGGAGGAAAGCTCAAATGGGGAGTGCATGGAAAGAATGGGAACACCCAGATCCACAACATCTACATCCATGGCTGCAATATATTTGGCAATGGTGCCGCCGCCGCCCTGGTCTACTGCTCCAAGCTCACCGATCTGCCAGTATACGCCTTCTTCTTCCATGAGGGCAATTACCTTTGCCATCAGCTCTGCGCTGGCATCGTTGGAGCCGCCTTTTCCTCTTACTCCGGTATACTTGGTAAGTACACAGCCCTTGTTTAAAAAGCAGGCATTGCGCTCTTCATATACCTGAGAGAAGGTAGGATCATAGGCTGCGTTCACGTCAGAGGATAAGCACATGGAGTTGCGCAGAATGGTTCTTGCCGGAACGTCTGCCATCTCAGCCAGATCCTCGATAAAATGAAGCACGAAATCAGAGTTTAAGCCTGTATTTCCGTCAGAACCGATTTCTTCCTTGTCTGCAAGAACGGTTACTGTGGTGTACTGAGGCATAACTGCATCGATTTCTGCCATCAGTGCAGTATAGGCACAGACTCTGTCATCCTGTCCGTAGGCACCGATCATGCTTCGGTCAAATCCAACGTCACATGCCTTCTGAGCTGGTACCAGCTCGATCTCTGCCCGTAAAAAGTCTGCTTCTGTGATTCCGTAACGGTCATGAAGAAGCTTTAAGGCCAGAAGTTTAACGGGATCCTTTAAATCTGCGTCATCTACATAAGGGAGGGAGCCGATTAAGATGTTAAGCTCCTCTCCT
The DNA here is from genome assembly GCF_026723765.1 of Lacrimispora xylanolytica. Lineage (NCBI taxonomy): Bacteria > Bacillati > Bacillota > Clostridia > Lachnospirales > Lachnospiraceae > Lacrimispora > Lacrimispora xylanolytica. Next base: position 271,514 of record NZ_CP113524.1, on the reverse strand, counting down.
TTTAAACCGTCTCTTAACTTTCTGTCGTTCTGCTCTGCTGCCAGATGAGGAAGAAGATCGGTAATGCAAAGAACAGGGTCGCCTTCCTTTTCGCCGATGTTGACTTCCACGATTTCTCCATTTTTCTTAATGATTACGCCGTGCATGGCAAGAGGAGTGGTGCCCCACTGATATTTGCGGATACCGCCGTAATAATGAGTCTTAAAGTAAGCCAGATCATTTTTCTCATAAACCGGATTTGGCTTTAAGTCAAGCCTTGGGGAATCGATATGTGCTCCATTGATACGGACGCCCTGATCCACACCCTCTTTTCCAAACGTGGTTGCAATAATGGCTTTTCCACGGTTTACATAATATACCTTTTCTCCTGCTTTGTATTTTTTACCGGTTACAAAAGGTACATAACCCTGCATCTCAAGCATTGCCACTGCTTCTCTTACACATTCACGCTCTGTTTTGCCATTGTCTAAAAACCGCTTGTAGCCCTCACAAAATATCTCAGCGTCTTCCATCTGCTGAGGTGCAACTTTTCCAATGTGAGGGAACATAAATGTCAGTTCTTCCTGTAATAGCTGTCCCTTTGTTTTCTCCATGATTGATTCCTCCATCTTTTCTATGGGCATCGGCCCGATATTTTTATTCGTACTGCTAACTGCAGATCTCGTCGCTGTCAAGGGCCAGTGTAAACGGCCCGTCATTTAAAAGCTCCACTTTCATATCCGCCCCGAAAATACCTTTTTCCACCCGGTGACCATTGGTTCTTAAATGTTCTACCATATATTCATACAAGTGGTTAGCATGCTCCGGTCCTCCAGCCTTTGTAAAGCTGGGCCGGTTTCCTTTTTTGCAGTCTGCATACAGGGTAAACTGGCTGACTGCCAAAATATCTCCTGATACATCGGAAAGGGATAAATTGGTCTTTCCATCCCCGTCTTCAAATATTCGAAGCTTACTGATCTTGTCTGCCATCTTTCTGGCAATGTCTTCTGTATCCGTATGGGATACACCGATAAACAGCAGAAAGCCTTTCTTAATCTCACCGGTAACGCTTCCCTCTACGGTAACGGAAGCCTTCCTTACACGCTGTAAAACAACCTTCATGTTTCTCTCCTGTCTATTTCAGCACCAACCTTAAATACTCCAAAAGATTCTCAGCGGCTTCCTCCCGGTATATGATCTCTCTGGCAAGAACTGGATAATCCGTGATGATATTGTCTACGGAAAGCATCTTCATCCGCTCCATCTCACTTTTTGAGTTCACCGTCCATGCATGGACTGCCTTGCCCTTTTGGTGGGCAGCTTCCACCAGCCGCTCCGTCACAAAGCTGGACTGGAGGCTGATTAAATCAATATCGTCACTGGAATAATAGTTTCCGTAAGCGGCTGAAACGATATATCCGGTACGAATCTTTTCATCAAGCTTTTTTATCCTGGAAAGATAAGTAAATCTTGATGAGGTGACCACACACTGCTCTGCCATCTGATATTTGTCGATGAGAAGAGCCACCTTTTCCGGAAGGAGACTGTCATCTCCTGCTCCCTTGATTTCAATATTTAAGTTAATCTTACCCTTACAGTATTCCATGACCTCTTCGAGGGTTGGTATCTTCTCCTCTTTAAAATCCTCGGAAAACCACCCACCCACATCAAGGGCCTGAAGCTCCTCAAAGGTATAGGAGCCTATGGTCCTGTTGACACCGGCAACCCGCCTTAGTGTGGAATCATGTCCCAGTACTACAACGCCATCCTTTGTCTCCTGGACATCGATCTCCGCGTAATCAGATAAATCTGCAACGGCCTGTTTAATGGCTGCCATGGTATTTTCCGGTGCTTCCTTAGAGCTTCCTCTATGGGCCGTAATCTGAACCGTCGAAAGAATCCCACCGGCAATGGCTGAGCCATTATACACCACATGAAACAGGGTCAGCAGGCTGAAAATCGTTGCCGCTGATATGGAGATAAGGGCTGTTTTTCTGTTTGCCCAACGGGTACCGGAATCAGAGATATTTCCTGATTTTTTAAGTACCCTGCTGCTGAACTGAAAATACTGGACACTTAAAGCCCCGTAATTTCCCATGGCAAGAAGCATGCTGCTTAAGAAAAGAAGTACTAAGTCAATCCGTGCGCATGCAGCCGGAAGAAAGGCGAGGGCCAGTCTGTTATCTGTAAACAGGATCACTGCCACGGCTGTAATAAGTACGCAGAAGAAGTAAACCAGCTTTAAGAGTAACACAAAGGCACCGTAATAAATCGTCAACAAGCATATGACCTTGGGAATCCTGTGCCTTAAAAGCCACCAGCTTCTAAGATACCCCTCCCGGAAATTCTTCTGCTCCACCATACAGGCATGAAAGGTGTAAAGGCCAGGAACCACTGCCACTAAAAGCAGTATGATGACCAGCGTTAAAATCACCTTTCCCATAGGCTCAGAAAGAATTTCGTCCATGACAAAATCAAGGGGCTTTATATGTGTGAAGAACCGGTAAATCAGATATAAATTAGCCAGCGTATAATTTGCCAGTATAAGTAGTCCAAGTCTCCAGTTCTTTTTACGGATTTCATCCCAAAGCTTTATGAGGCCACCGGATAAAATCTCCCAAGGCTTTAGCTTTCTGGTATAATAAATTCCCTGAAAAAGCGTAAGAAAGCAGCCCGTCTCAAATATGAGAATGAGGATGCCAAAAAAGATCAGAACAGCCAAAATCACAATGGTCCAGGGCTTTAAGAGAAAATCTCCGATGTTGGCAGCTGTCAGATAACTGTAGCCCGCCAGTTTAAGGGCTATAAATAAGCCCCGATCCAGCGCAAATAAATAAAGCGTAGTCGTTACCAGACGGAATACCAGAGAAAAAAAGAACGCATTCTTCCTGTTATATTTTAGAATCCTTAAGGTGTCTTTTGTTAATGTGCTCATAGAATGACCTTCTTTGCAGCGGATTGTTCTGTCATGGCTGTTCTAGTTCCCCTTCTCTAAACCGCTTCTCTCCTCCTGAATCTTCATGGGTTTGGGCGCTCAGCTCAAGAATCGCCTGGTTTAAGGAAAACATCTTTGCGTCCAGCATATTCACAACGTCCGCACAGGCCTTTAACTCCTGCTGAAGATACGCAGGGGCGTTGCCTTCAAATTTATAATAAATCTTATGCTCAAGGCTTGCCCAAAAATCCATGGCTACCGTTCTGATCTGGATCTCAACCTTGGTATCCACTGGCCCATCGGTGAGATAGATGGGTATGGTCACTACCATGTGATAGCTTTTGTATCCGTTTGGTTTTGGACTTTTAATATAATCCTTGACATAAAGCACGGTCACATCACTTTGCTTTGCGATCATCTGGGCAATCTGGTATATGTCCGAGGTAAAGGAACAGATAATCCTGATTCCTGCAATGTCGCTTAACTTCTCCACCATATTATCGATGGTCACCTCATAACCGTAGCGCTTTAGCTTCTTTACGATGCTGTCCGGCGTCTTCAGTCTTGATTTGACGTGTTCGATGGGGTTGTAGCTATAGATATGAACAAACTCGTTATTAAGTATCTCTATTTTTGTACTGATTTCCTTTAGTGCTGAGTCATACAAAAACATCACTGATTTCCATTGGTCGACCTGGTTAAATGAACTGGGAACGTTCATTTCTCATTCCCCCTCTCCTTTGCCCGAAATGCGGGTCAGTGAGACAGGGGCAAGCCATCGCCGGCAGCCCCTGCTCATAAAAGATATTATACCATAGAAACCCGATATTTTATATATTTTTCCCGACTTTCTAAAATTTTAATCCTTTTAACAATGCGGATAAGTCTGTAGAAGCGCTTCCATTTTCCTCATAATCAAAGGTAACTGCTTCCGCTGCTTCCTCCTCTTCCTGCACTGCCTTCATGCTTAAGCTAATCTTATGATCCGCGGTGGAAAGAATTTTTACCTTTACCTTCTGACCTTCCTTTAATACAGCGCCCGGGTGTTTGATTCTCTGGCTGCTGATCTGGGAGATGTGTAAAAGACCGGTCAGCCCATTTTCCAGGTTTATAAATGCACCGTAGTCTTTTAGGCTGTCTACGGTTCCTTCCATGACTGCCCCTACCTGGCACTTTGCAATTTTTATGTTATTCTCTTCCTTCTGCTTTAAGAGGGCTGGCTCTCTGCCGGAAAGGATGAGCTTTTTATTCTCTTCGTCAGCGGTAACAACAGTAACCTCAATGGATTTTCCCTGATAGGTTTCCAGATCCTCTACATATTCTGCTGCCAGCTTGGAAGCAGGAATAAAGCCGCGGATTCCTTCCAGATAAGCGACAGCTCCGCCCTTTACGATTTCTGTGATCTTTACGGTTACAATGGTTCTGTCATTTAACAGGGTACTGCATGTTTCCCATGCCTTCTGGTCACCTAACAGCTTTGCGGATAAAAGAACGTTTCCTTCGCCGTCATCTGGTCTTAAGACTGTTGCAGTGATTTCATCTCCAGGATGAATTTCTGCAGCCAGATGATAATCCGGATCACCGTTTATATCTTCCTTATGAATGATTCCTCCGGCAAAATATTTTAAATCCAGTAACACAGCTTCCTCTGTTACACTGACAACGGTTCCTGTAAGCACGTCCCCTTTTCTTACTCTTTGAAAGGACGCTTCTAACTCTTCCATGTAGTCTGCCATGGTTTCTACTTTCTCTTCCACCACATCGGTCTCATTGTGTTCCTGACTCATATCGTTTTCCTCCATTCATAATTCCTTATTTTTTGCGTAAAATCTTATTATATATTTAACACATCCAGCCCGATATTTCTATAGTTTTCTATGGAATTATGTGATATATTTTAGGTAATCGACAATGACTTTTCCGGCGGTCTCATGCCGGGTGCCGATAAAGAAAGGACAAGAACATGAACGACATAATGGATTTGCATACCCATACCATTGCCAGCGGACATGCGTACAACACGTTATATGAGATGGCAAAATCAGCTTCGGAAAAAGGCCTGGCCCTTTTTGGCTCCACGGACCATGCCCCTAAGATGCCTGGAACATGCCACGAGTTTTATTTTATAAATTTCAAGGTAATACCCAGAAAGCTGTATGGTATCAACATTTTAATGGGTGCAGAGTTAAATATTATAGATTATAAAGGAAGAGTGGATTTAAGAAGGGGACTTTTGGAAAGACTTGATTATGGGATTGCAAGCATTCATGAGCCATGCTATCAAAGCGGAACTGTCACGCAGAATACCAGTGCCTACGTTGGGGCCATGGAAAACCCTCTCATTCATATTATCGGACATCCGGATGACAGCCGTTTTCCTGTTGATTATGATACCCTGGCGGCCGCTGCTTTTGAGAACCATACTCTTTTGGAGGTCAATGCAAGCTCCCTTCACCCAAACAGCGTCCGGGGAAATGCGAAGGAAAAATACGTTACGTTACTGGAACGATGCAAACATTATAAAACAAACATTATTTTAAACAGCGACGCCCACGTAGAGGCGGATGTGGGAAATCACAAAAGAGCCTGGGACTTAATTGAGGAAGTAAATTTTCCAAAAGAGCTGATCGTTAACGATTCTATTGATAAGCTTCTTCCCTTTATTCCCAAGCTGGAGGCTTACCTATGATTAACTTCCTGAATCTTGAATACTTTCTAGCCGTTGCAGAGGAATTAAATATTACAAGGGCCGCCAAACGGCTTTATATCTCTCAGCAGTCCTTAAGCAATCACATTTCCAATATGGAAAAGGAATTCGGCGTTCAGCTTTTTAACCGCACCATGCCCCTGACCTTAACGTATGCGGGGCGTTCCTTAAAAACAAGGGCCAAGCAGCTGTTGGATCTTAAGGATGAGACTTACCGGGAGCTTTCTGATATTAAGGATTTTACGACTGGACAGCTTTCCATCGGCGTCTCCCATACCAGAGGACGTTTTCTCCTTCCTGCCATTCTCCCTTCTTACCGGGAGAAGTTTCCTAATATTGAGTTAAATCTGGTGGAGGGAAATTCACAGGAGCTGAGCACGGCTCTCATTCATGGAGAAATTGATTTAATGATTGATCTCCTGCCCTTTAAGGCAGAAAATGTAGAATCTATCCCTATTTGTGAAGAAGAGATTCTCCTTGTGGTTCCTGACCAGATTCTGGATCAGTATTTTCCTGGAGAACAGGAAGAGATCAAACGGAAGCTTTCTGAAAATCCTGACATTCTTTTGTTAAAGGATTGCCCATACCTTCTTATTCACAAAGGAAACCGGGTCAGAACCATTGCGGACGAGATTTTTGAGGATGCCCAGCTGGCTCCTACCGTTCTTCTTGAAACAGAGAACATTGAAACTGTCTTAGCTTTGGCGGCAAAAGGCATGGGAATCACCTTTTACCCAAGAATGTTCGTTTCCGGCAGTACAGATAACGGAGATGTGGCAGTCAGAAAATCAGGACTTAATTATTATTCCTTAAATTATAACCGCAGTCACGGCGTTCTCGCCTTTGGATGCCACAGGGGACGATACTTATCTCAGGCAACGAAAGAATTCATAAGAATTGCCAGAGAAAACATATAACAGTTTTTTAGCAATACATTGACAAAGCGTGGGGAATCTACTATTATTTAATAGTAACGATTACTAATATAATTATCATTTATAGGAAGGAAGCGGCCATGAAAACATTAAAGTATAGCCGTCAACGGGAATCCATTAAAGCTTGTCTGATGGCAAGGCATGACCACCCCACTGCCGACGCTCTATACACCGCCATCCGAGAGGAATATCCAAACATCAGCTTAGGTACGGTTTATCGTAACTTAAATCTCCTTGTTGAGCTTGGAGAGATACAGAAGCTGACTTGCGGAGACGGGGCAGACCATTTTGATGCTGACACATCACCCCACTATCATTTTGTTTGCAGAACATGCGGGCAGGTCAAGGATCTGCGTTTAGATTCCATGGAAGAAATCAATCATCTTGCTCAGGAACATGCGGATGGGCAGATTGAGAGCCATACCATTTACTTTTATGGAACCTGCAATCATTGTTTGAAGAATTGAGAAATAATTCTTAATAAGACTTGACATAAGAGAAAAGCTGTGCTAAATTAATATCAGTAATCATTACTGTTATTTGATTGCGACAAAAAGATAAATAAAAAATTAAAATAAAGGAGACATGAGATCATGAAAAAATGGGTTTGTACTGTATGCGGTTATGTTCACGAAGGAGAGGCAGCTCCAGAGTTCTGTCCAATCTGTAAGGCTGGTTCTGAGAAGTTCAAATTACAGGATGCTGATATGTCCTGGGCTTGCGAGCATGAAATCGGTGTTGCTCAGGGTTCTCCAGAAGATATCATGAAAGATTTAAGAGCTAACTTTGAGGGCGAATGCTCTGAGGTTGGTATGTATCTTGCTATGTCAAGAGCCGCTCACAGAGAGGGATATCCAGAAATCGGCTTATACTATGAGAAGGCAGCTTTTGAAGAGGCTGAGCATGCTTCTAAATTCGCAGAGTTACTGGGTGAGGTCGTTACCTCCAGTACAAAGAAGAACCTTGAATTAAGAGTTGCTGCTGAGAACGGTGCAACTGCTGGTAAGTTCGATCTTGCAAAACGTGCGAAAGAACTTAATCTTGATGCAATCCATGATACTGTTCATGAGATGGCTAAGGACGAGGCTCGTCACGGTAAGGCATTCAAGGGCTTATTAGAGAGATACTTCGGTTAATATTTTTAGGGGGCGGCGCTTCTTACCGCTCTCCCATTTTACATACGAAATCAGCCAATAGGTATAAAATCAGGAGGGTTAACTTATGTCAAAATATGCGGGTACTAAAACAGAACAGAATTTAAAAGATGCATTTGCCGGGGAATCCATGGCAAGAAACAAGTACACCTTTTTCGCTTCCGCAGCAAAAAAAGCCGGCTATGAGCAAATGGCTGCCTTATATCTGGAAACTGCTGACCAGGAAAAGGAACATGCTAAGATGTGGTTTAAGGAACTTCACGGAATCGGCACCATGGAAGAGAACCTTGCGGCAGCTGCCGAAGGGGAAAACTACGAGTGGACCGATATGTATAAGCGTATGGCACAGGAAGCCAGAGAGGAAGGATTTGAAGAGCTGGCATTCAAATTCGAATTCGTGGGAAAAGTGGAAGCTGCCCATGAAAAACGCTACTTAAAGCTTCTTGACAGCTTAAAGAATGACAAGACCTTTAAGGGAGATGCACCTCTTGGCTGGAAGTGCCGCAACTGCGGTTATATCCACGAAGGACCTGATGCCCCGGAAATTTGTCCGACCTGTGCACACCCGAAAGCTTATTTCGAACGAAAAGTGGAAAATTATTAATAGGAAAAACCGGCTGGGAGCCTTCCCGGCCGGTTTTTTCGTGCCTTGGTTTTTCCCCTGTCTCATGGTATACTAAAGGAAGAAAAATTTTATGAACCCATTGAGGATTATCTATGATAAAACTTGCAATTGTCGAAGACGAAGCCCGGTACGCAGAAACACTGAAAAGCTATCTTAAACGCTACGAAACAGAGAATGGGGAGCATTTTCAGATTCAGGTATTTTCCGATGGTCTGGATATTATAACGGATTATACGGCAAGCTATGATATCATTTTACTTGATATTCAGATGAAACACTTAAATGGTATGAAAACAGCCCAGAAGATACGGGAATTTGATGAGGATGTGATTTTTATCTTTATCACTTCTTCCACTCAGTTCGCTCTGGAAGGTTATCTTGTGGATGCCCTTGGATATGTGTTAAAGCCGGTTCCTTATCTTTCCTTTTCAAAGCTTCTAAAAAAGGCCGTGGAACGAACAAAAAAGAAAAAGGAAGCTCATTACATCAATGTGGTGGTGGACGGCGGCACCATGCGAATCAGCCTGGATTCGGTTTCTTATATGGAAAGCCAGCTCCATCAGCTTCTGATTCATACGGATAAAGGGAATTACTTGGTTCCTGGTCCCATGAAGCGGATGGAAGAGACATTAATGCCCTATGGATTTTCCAAATGCCACCATGCTTATCTTGTGAACTTAAGCCATGTGACAGGGATACTTAACAATCATGTCCAGCTATCCTCTGACCAGCAGGTGCCTTTAAGCCGTACCAGGAAAAAGCAGTTTATGGATTGCCTGACGGAATATCTGGGAGGTTAATATGAACGCTGTTGATCTGATGAACACTCCCCGCCCCTATACTGCCCTTGCAGAATGGATGGCATGCTTTCTCTATGTTCTCATGCTGAGGAAGAAATTTAAGGGGATTCAACTGGCTGCTTTTATGACTGGCATGCTGGGTGTATTCCTGGTATTTCACCACATTGCCGGTATGCTTCCCTTATTTTTGTGGTTTCCGGGAATGATGACTGCTATCCTGATGATTTATCTTACCATCTATTTATCCTGTCAGGTATCTTCTTATGATGCCTTGTTTCTGTGCATCCGGGCCTTTGTTCTGGCTGAGTTCTCAGCTTCCCTGCAGTGGCAGTTATATGTGTGGTGGGCCATTATGTTCCAAAGGGAAAGTAAGACCATTTCCCTCGGCGTCATGACGGTCACTTACCTTTTTATTTATACGGGATATTACTTTCTGGAACGGGAGCACATTCCAAAAGAGGAAGGTATGGATGTGGAGAGAAAGGAACTTCTTGGCACTGCCTCCATGGGACTTGGCGCTTTTTTAATAAGCAACATCAGCTTTGTCATGCCAAATACTCCATTTTCCAGTGCTGCCAGTTCTCTGCTCTATGTCCGGACCCTGGTGGACTTTGGAGGCGTGATTATGCTCTATGCCCAGCAAAACAGGAGAAAAGAGCTTCAGGTCCGAAGTGAAAATCATGCCATGAACGTAGTACTTCAAAGGCAGTATGATCAGTACCGTATGGCTCTTGATAATATGGAGCTGCTTCGAAGAGAATTTCACGACTTAAAGCATTACATGATTGCCATTCGGGCAGAGTCTGACCCCTTAAAAAAGGAGCAGTATCTAAAGGAGATGGAACAGGCCATTCTCACGCAGGAGTCTCTGTTAAACACCGGAAATCAGGTACTTAATGTAGTTCTCACCACAAAAAGCACATATTGCAGCCAGAATAACATTTCCTTTACCTGTATGGCAGACGGAAAGCCGGTTTCCTTTCTCCATGTAAAGGATATTTGCTCTATTTTCGGAAATGCTCTTGATAATGCCATTGAATGCGTTTCCCAATACGATGACCCGGAAAAGCGTGTGATTACACTTACGGTTGGTAAGAAAAATGGATTTTTACTCATTCAGTGCGAGAATTATTCCGATGGTCCTCTCATTATGGCTGACCGTGGTCTGCCTTCTACCACAAAGAATAACAGTAAATTTCATGGCTATGGGCTAAAAAGCATACAGGCCGCCGCGAATAAATACGGCGGGTCCATGACGGTCGCCTCTAGGGATCAGTGGTTTGTTTTAAAGATACTCATACCCATTCCCGAAGAGGTAACATAAGCCCTTGGGCTGGTTCTATGTATGTGTCATGAAAGCCAGCCGTAGCATAATATAAGGTATAAACAAATACACGCCTTAAAACGGAAATATAATTTTAATTATATCAATTTCCGATTTATGGCGTGTTTTTAATTTCTCTGTTTTAGATAAGCATCAGCCTAATCTTAAGCTTCATTTTTAAATATAATTTTAAAGATTGGGAAGAACACCCAGAACGAGATGGCGGAATTAATCAGCATGGTAATTACATCTGCAACTGCCTCTCCCCCTGCTCCCATTCCCAGACCATTGATAAAGAAATGATAGATAGGGGCCTTATAAACTCCTTGAAGCGCCGCTGCACCTATGGTTATGATGACATATGCAATTACATACCACATAGCAGCCTTTAACGCGCTGTTATTGGCCTTAAAGGTTACATTTCGCTGGAGGAAGAAGTTGATTACCTGTGCAATTGCCATGGTTATTTCCACTGCCAGAAAGTAGGCCAGACCGCCTCCGCCGCCTTTTGACAGCTCCCCGGCTGCATAGTTGAAGATATAATAAGGAGTTCCATCGGGGTTTGCTCCCAGATGCCATACTTTAAAATCCGTATTCACCAGAGGAGTCAATCCAAGCATGCTCTTAAATGCTGGCATTAATATCATTTGAAGCACGGTCACGCCGTTAGATACCAGAAAAAAGAGTAAGAACTGGGCGACTGTGGGGTGCTTTTTAACAAATGACTTCCAACCTGTTTTTATGCTGGTCAGCATGGTATCACCCCCTATTTTCCTGATAATTTCTTTTCATATAATTTGTTCGCTTTTGCATTGGCAAAATACCCGCCAATGATCTTTTTGATTCCTTTAAAGAAATGACCATTTGCCGCCAGGACCATTCCTTCTGCCATTTCCATACTGACTGCACCATTCGTCATTTTTGCTATGCCGCGAAATGGGATATTGTAAATAAAAATAAGGTTCAGATTCGGCTTTCCCTTTGCTTCACTTCTGTTCTTTAAGCCTGTCAGAATGCGATAAACCAGTCTTGCCAGGGGGCTTTTTGCCCCATGCATCTGGCAGAGAGCGTCATTTAGACTCAGAGCTTCTGACCTAATTTCCTTTGGTACGGTATGGCCTAACAGGGCTTCAAATTCTTCCGTTTTTACGTCTCTTACGGCTGCTGTGTAATAGGATTTCATTTTTTCCGGGTCATAGGGAAGAATCTCAGTCGTCCCTACTACTTCTATTGTCCCACTTAACCGCACGTCATCTGCATTACCGCCAATACACAGGTTATAGTTACCGGCCTCCACCTCAAACTGTCCGGTTGCTGTATTATAATAGCGGAAGGTCTTATCATCAAAGGATATGGATACTTGTTTGCTTTCCCCTGCCTTTAAAAATACCTTTGCAAAGCCCTTTAACTCTTTTTCCGGACGGAAGATGGTTTCCCTGGGACCGCCCACATAAAGCTGGGCCACTTCTTTTCCGTCGACGCTTCCTGTATTGGTCAGAATAAAGCTGACACCTTCCTTTGTGACCGTCAGCTCTGAATATTCAAAGGTGGTATAGGAAAGACCATATCCAAAGGGATATCGGACGGAAACGCCTGCCGTCTGATAATAGCGGTATCCTACGTACAGGGCTTCCCGGTATTCACTGTTACGTCCTTTTCCCGGAAAATACCGGAAAGAAGGAGTATCCACATAGGATAAGGGATAGGTCTCATTTAAGTGTCCCGATGGGTTGACTGCCCCTGTGATGATATTAAGCATGGCCCCTGGACCTGCCTCACCGCTTAAATAGCCGTGAAGAATGGACTTACAATGCTCTTCCCAGGGCATCTCTATAGCGGAGCCAGCACTGATAATACCAACAATGGATGGATTCACCTCTTCCAGGGACATAAGAAGTCTTATCTGGTTTTCCGGGATTCTCATGTGGCTTCGGTCCATTCCTTCTGTCTCGCTTAATTCATCGAGTCCAAAGCAGTAAAGAACTACGTCCGCATGCTTTGCCAGCTCAACGGCCTGGGACTCCAGGGAGCTGTTTTCCCTTCCACTTCGTTCATAGCCATTTGCCACTCCCACCACCTGTAAGGGATACTTAGAGATAACCCCTTCCATAGTTTCCAGTCCTATTGGATTTACCAGAGAGGAACCCGCTCCCTGATACCGGGGTTTTACTGCAAAGTCTCCAATCAGGGCCACCTTACAGCCTGATGGCAGGGGCAGTAGGGACTCCTGGTTCTTAAGGAGTACGATGCTTTCTTCTGCCGCCCTTTCCGCCAGTCTGTGATGCTCCTTCTGATTAAAGGTGGTTTTCCGTTCGCTGCTTTTCCTTGTCAGATCAAACACAGCGCTTAAAACACCATCGACGCAAGAATCCAGCTCTTCCATGGTCAGACTGCCCTCATCTATGGCTTTTAGAAGCCCTCTTGCAGAATCAAGCCCTGGAGACGGCATCTCTAAATGGGAACCAGCCGCCACACCTTTCACATGGTCGTTAGAACCGCCCCAATCCGTGACCACAAGGCCGTCAAAGCCCCAGTCATCTCTTAAGATATCCTTTAAGAGATGCTTATTTTCATTGGCATAGGTTCCGTTCACCTCATTGTAGCTGGTCATTATGGCTTTTGCATTGCCTTCCTTTACTGCAATTTCAAACCCTTCCAGGTAGATTTCCCTTAAGGTCCGCTCATCGACTACGGAATTCATTGCCATTCGACGAAGCTCCTGATTATTGACTGCAAAATGCTTGGGGCAGGCGTACACGCCCTGGTTCTGGATTCCTCTGACGTAAGAGGCTGCCAGCTTTCCCCCATGATAAGGGTCTTCGGAGAAATACTCAAAGTTTCTTCCGCAGAGGGGATTTCTCTTAATATTAAGTCCCGGTCCTAAGAGAACATTCACCCCCTGGGAGTTTGCTTCCTCTCCAAGGGCATTGCCGATCTCCTCACAAAGGGCCTCATCCCAGCTGTTTGCAACAGCGGCTGCCGTTGGAAAGCAGGTGGCGGGCAGGGAGGGATTAAGCCCCAAGTGGTCTCCCTCACTTGCCTGCCTCCGGACCCCGTGGGGTCCGTCAGCCAGGAAGATGGAAGGGATGGATAAGCGGTCAATGCTACGAGTCTCCCATACGTTTTTTCCGCTTAGGATGGCCGCCTTTTCTTCCAGTGTCATGGTATCTAAAAAATTTTTATGCTTCATCATTTTTTCCTTCTAAAACTGCCTCTTCTGTCACTTCTGATTCCCGTTTGGCTTTATAGCGCTTCCACATGAAAAGCTCCAGATAGACAAGACCGGCAGCCAATATAACATCAATTCCAATGGCTAAAATCTGCCAGCTCATCAAACCGCCTTTTGCGTTATTTCCTTCGTAAGCCCTGCTGTTGACTACGGTATACATAATGTTCTTTGCAGACTGTCTCATGGCCTTTATACTGGTGGCGCTTTCTGTATCCTTTAAATGGTTTGTTTCCGTATCATAAGCGACCAGCATGGCATCGTTTCCGTTTCTGATTTCCTGGTCCGCATTCTGGTAACCGTAGCCGCCAAAATAATCGGTGAGCACAAAGCCCTGAAAGCCCCATTCTCCTCTTAGAACGGTTTTAAGAAGGGCACTGGAGGCACCTGCATACTCGGTTCCGATATAGTTAAAGGATGACATGACAGCTTTCGCACCACCCTCTTTTACCGCTATTTCAAAGGGCTTTAGGTAAATCTCACGGATTGCCTGCTCCTCTGACCAGGTGCAAAGCATGCTTAAACGGTTGGTCTCCTGATCATTTAATGCAAAGTGCTTGATATAACCGTAAACGCCATGCTCTTCGGCTCCTTTTAAAGCGCTGGCAGCCATCTTGCCTCCCAGCAGGCCATCCTCTGAGTAATACTCGAAGTTACGTCCTCCAAAGGCAGAACGATGGGTATTCATGGCAGGTGCATACCAGCCTGACACATCCATTTCATCTGCCATGGCTCCTATGCTTTCACCAAAGGCTTTGGCAATGTCTTCATTCCACGTACAGGCAATCATAACGGCAGAAGGGAAGCCAATGGAGCCTACCCCTGTAAAGTTATTGTTAATGGAAGCCGGTCCGTCACAATCCACGGTTCCTACCTTTTTTACGCTCTTGGCTGCAGAGGTCTGATAGCCTCCGATTGCCACCATGGTATCCATCTCGGTTACTGTAAGCTGGTCAAGCAGCTTCTCCCACTGGGGATCGTCATAAGGAAGTCCCCGCATACTGGCTAGTGTGAGGCCATTCTTTGCTCCAGTTACCGGCATCTCATCTGCCGGGTCATTGTAATCCTTAGGGTCATAATTTTTATTGTTTACAAAGGTCTTTTTATATTCCTCCGGCATGGTCATGGTCTTTGGAGGTGCCGTCACCTCTTTATAATTGGAGAACCCATCTGCTCTGGAGAGGACCTTTAAGTCGCCTTTGGCTTCCTTAAACTGATTCACAGCTGCTACTTCGTCGGTAGACCGTGGATTGGATTCGTTATAAACGATTTGGGAAGGAACGTTCATGGTCTGTTCCTCTATGATCCGGTGAGAATCATTTCGAATGGAAATGCCGTAATCTCCAGCATCCAGAACGTAACCGCCAGTTCCAGTGGAATCATAAGAGGCCATGTCCTCCGTTCCAAAGGAAATGGTTATTGTCTCGGTTTCTCCCGGCTTTATCAGGCCGGTTTTCTTGAATGCAGCAAGATTTGCTGAGGCTTTTTCCATTCCTCCGTTGGTATAAGGAGGATTATAATAAACCTGAACCACATCTTTTCCAGCCACTTCCCCTGTGTTGGTGACCGTCACATCAAAGGTAATCATACCATCTGCCTCGGTCAGCGCTCCCATCTTCTGGGTAAATCCTGTGTAGGATAGTCCATAGCCAAAGGGGTAGACGACGGTGTTATCATAGTCAATCAAGCCTTCCTCTGCTGCGGTCTCATAGAAACGGTATCCTACATAAATGCCATCTACATAGTTAACAAAGCTCGGATAGGTATCTTCACCTTTAAATGCCTTTCCTGAGAAGTCAGCCATATTGTCATAGGTAAAGCTTCCAAAGTTGTTATATTCAGGTGTTTTTGTTAAGTCCTTAACAAAGGTATCACTTGTTTTTCCTGATGGATTGATGTCTCCGCTTATGATTTCTCCAAGAGCTTCGAATCCGGACTGACCGGTTCCAGGACACCAGATGGCACTTTTGATCTGTTTATATTCGTTTAAGAATCCTAGCTCCATGGCATTGGCACCATTGTAAACCAGGATAACATTGTCAAAGTTCGAGCAGACCAGATCCACCAGATCTTTTTCTGTCTTGCTCAGCTGAAGATAATGGTCTCCCGCTTCAAAATCTTTATAATCCTTGGAATTATCTGTATAAGTAACTTTGCTCACATCGGAAGGAAGATCTGCTCCTTCCCCGCCCACACGGGTGATGACCACCATGGCGGTGTCTGAAAATGACTTGGCGCCTGACAGCATTTCCTGGCTGTAAGAAGTCTTTACCGGTTCGGGAAGTGTCCAGTCCTGGGCCCACATTCCTACACTAGGACGATCTGCCCGGTATTCCTTATAAAAATCAGACAATGCGTTGTTTAACTTAAATCCGGCATCTTCAAGTCCCTTTAGCAGGGATACCGTTTCATAGGCATCAGAGAGTGAACCGGAACCAGTTCCGCCATAGCATGGGTTGGTGGAAGCCCAACCGAATACATTTAAGTTTGCGTCCGCTTTTAGGGGAAGCAGGCTGGAATCATTTTTTAACAGTACGATTCCTTCTTCTGCAATTTCTGTGCAAAGCTCCGTAGCTTTATTCGATGTTTCCTCGGTGATGGTTCCGCTTCCAGTGGCAAGGGAAATAAGGCTTGCCATTGGCCCCCAGCAGATTAAATTCACCGTAATGATGAGAGCCAGAACCATTGCCATAATTCCCTGACTCCGGATCAGATACTTTTTAGCCCCTATTTTCTTTCTGCATGCGATAAATACGGCAATGATGGCAGCAAGTGCGATGCCAAGACCGATTAAATAGGGCGCACAGAGCTTGACAATATTCATGACATCATCAATATTAATCTGTAACATTTTTTCATCCTCCTCCATACTGATTGCCACAGTTTTTCGTGGTAATCAGACTTTATCATAAAAAGGAAGCCTTTAAGTTGTCTCTCCCATAACTGGTCAGTTTTTTTGCATAATCTGCAGGCGGTCTGTCCAAAAAGTAATTTCCTGTTACAAAAAAAGCTTCCGGCAGGGTCGGAAGCTTTAGACATGACTTACAGAGAACATTTTTTGCGCGTTTCACTTTTATATTCTTTCACAGTTACCTTCTCATATTTCTTAAATACCTTGCTAAAATAGCTGCTTTCATTATAACCAAGGCGAAAGGCTACATCGGCAATGCTGTCCTCGGTAAAATAAAAATATCCTTTTGCCAGGTGTATCTTTTTCATATGAATGTACTCTGTGACACTTACATTAAGCTGCTCACGGAAAATACGGCTTAGATATCCCTGGCTGATGGCACAGTTTTCTATAATGGTGTTAAGAGTAATATCTTCTTTGATATGATTTTCTATATAAAGAAATATATTTTCCAACAGGGAATATCGGTTGATGCTGTTTTGCTGAAACAAATAATCCATCACCCGAAAGAGCCAGAGCTCTGATGTCTTTCTTTCGAGAATCAGTGCTTCATTAATAGGAAACAGCTCTCCAATCTGCACATTTTCATCGTAGACCATTCTGGTGTCCAAAAGATTCTGTCCAATATAAGTGAAAAGTTTAATCAGTCTTACGGAATCCCCACCTGCCATCTCATAAATACCGTCAATGATTCCGGAAAGACTTCTGTAAAACTCCCCAAAGTCTTTTTGCCTCAGAAGCATTGCAAGTGCCTCATGATGATTCATAACGGTATCTTCATGATTGGTCTTGTAGTTCTCCAGTATCTTTTTTAAGTGGCCCCATGTAACGGGTTTCTCCAAAACATCCTTTACTTCGTCTCTTGCCATGCTCCGGACAAATACATGAGTGGAAAAGGCGGAAAGCATATAAATGGTGATCTCCGGATCAGACTGATGAATGATCCTGCCGGCTTCCAGACCTGTCATTCCAGGCATCATCATATCCATAAATACAATGTCTATGGAACCTTCTTTGCATGCCCTTACTGCGCTCTCTCCATCGCCTACTACCTGGACTATTTGGAATGATTCATCTCGGGATATTAAAATCTTTAAGGCTTCCTGCATTAATATATCATCATCTGCAATCAGAACCCTATACATGATTATTCCGTCCTTTCTTCATAATGTTCAGGCCAGATCAGAACGTTTTTGCACCCCTTATTCCTGGTGCCCTCTGATATGATTTTATACTCTTCACCAAAAAGCCTCCTCATCTTATCCCTGGCATAATCTTTCCCCAAGCTAATGTAATACCCTTCGTGCTTGTCCTTAAATGCCTCATATTTGGCTTCTAATTCCACTTCTGAAAGACTGGGTCCATCGTCGCTGATTTCAAGGACTATGTTGTTATTCCTTATGGAGCCTCCTATGGAAATCTTTCCCCCCTGTTTTTTTAATGCAATTCCATTATACAGGGCATCTTGAACAAATGGCAGTAAGATACCGGAAGGCATCTTTCTCATATGCATCTCTCTTGGCACCTGAATGGAATAATTAAGCCGGTCTCCCAGCTTCTTTTTTTGAATCAGCAGATAATTTTCTGCATGATCCAGTTCTTTTGATATAGGGACAAAGGTACCCTTGTCCATACATTTATATTTAGTATATTCAATAAAAGAACCCAGAAATTCCTGAAATTGTTCTTTATCTTCTATAATGGACAGGTTCATGAGAGAAGTCATGACATCCATGGTCTCACAGGGATTGAAATTCATCTTCAGTTCCTGGAGTTCCATGTTCTTTTTTGCAATTTCTTTGACAAGGAGCTGGTTGGCTCCCTGAATTCCTTTTATCCGCTTCTTTAATGCGTCTTCATGTAGATGCTTGCTGACTTCATTTTCACTTAGCTGATTGATTACAAGGAAAACCAGATTGGCGATATCTAAAAACTTCTCATAGGGAAAAACAGGAATTTCCTTTCGAAACTCCTCACATTTTTCTCTTACCTCTTTTGATTGGTCCGAACGCATCACAGAAGCCAGGCGGCTTACAGATTCAGGGGCATCCACACACTGGACCTGTCCCCCGATAAAGCCTCCCAGATAGTGCCCTCTGACAATAATGGGGATTGCCATCTCTAACAGTCCACAGGGGCAAAAATATACATTGGCCTTTTTTGTGACTGCTGCCTGGATAGATCCAAAGGCATCCGAAGATTTGCAGCCTTCTATGGCCTCTTTGCTGTTTCGAACCTGATTGCAGAAGCCGGAAAAAAACGTTGCATCCGTAATAGGTTCCCCTCTAAAATCCACCGTAACAAATGCCACACCGGTAGCTTTTGAAAGACTCTTTTGGATATTCTCCAGCTTTTCCTTTCCAAACAAGTGGATGATATCCAGTTTTGTCATGTTACCGTCTTCATCCATACTGAAATAGTCATCTGCGGAATCCGACTGCATCTCGGCTAAATGAAGCAGTTCCTGATATTCTTCCATCCTTATAACCTCTCCTTGCTGCTATGTTTTATGTCATCTTCTTGTAAATGATTTATTTCTATATCAGAATAACACAAGAAGACCGGGCTGTCATATAAAACAGCTCGGTCTTATGATATTATTATCCTTTTCTGCCACTCTCCCTGCCCTCGTAAATATCCAACAGAATTTTCTGTATCCCGGGACCTGCGATTTTAGTAGGGGTGGTGGCAAAACAGGCATCCATAAGAGCATTATCTACCATATTTTTAAGTTGCTTTTCATATTCCATCCGGTCAATTCCAAGTTCCATAACAGACTCCGGCATCTTCATGCAGCGCATCAGAGCTGTAATCAGTCCTTTGATTGCTTTTACGGCATCTCTGGAATCTTCCTTTGCTTCTGCTAACTGTACTTTTACAGCAAGTGCGGCATACTTATTCATAATCTCCTGGCTTGTACAATTATATTCTATTACATGATTTAACAATATAGCATTTGCCAGGCCATGGGGAATGTGAAAGGTTCCCCCAAGCTGATGGGCTATGCTGTGATTGATACCAAGACCAGCCGTATTAAATGCGATGCCTGCAAGGGTAGAGGCTTCCTGCATCCTGGTTCTGGCTTTTAAATCATTTCCATCCTTGTAGCAGCCCAGCAGAGATTTTAGTAGTAGCTCTATTGACTTTTCTGCCATGGCATCAGAGAAAGCGTTGGCGCCTGTGGCAACATAAGCCTCTAACGCATGGGTCAGCACATCCATTCCGGTATTTGCTGTAACGGCCTGAGGGACTGACAAGGTCAGCGTGGGATCTAGAACAGCTACATCGGGAAGGATTTCATCCGACGAAATCAGGTGCTTGCTCTTGTTATCAGGATCTGTTATGACAGAAGCCTGGGTTACCTCTGATCCGGTTCCGCTGGTTGTCGGTACTGCAATAAAGAGGGGCTTTTTAACCAGTTCTTTTACCATGGAAAAATAAATGATTCCTTTTGCGGTATCAATGGCAGATCCGCCTCCAAAACCTATGACAATCTCCGGTTTTACCTGATACATCATACAAAGTCCCGATCCTACCACCTGGATGGTGGGATCAGGGATGGCTTTGTCAAATAATTCTACGGCATTGCCGGAACAAAGAATGTCTGTTAAATACGTAACAGCTCCATTCTCTGAAAGGAACTTATCACAAACGATTAAAATCCGCTTATTTTTTATGCCTTTTAAATACTCTCTTGCCTGCTTGCCTTCCTGTATTCTGGTTTTCATGGTTACATTTGACATCTGCGTTTCTCCTTCTTATTCCAAGAATATAAGCCGAACCGCTTTACCTGATACTGAATGCATCGGCAAGAACGCATTTCCGTTTTCTGCAGAAAGATCTTGCTGAGGTAAGGCCTTCTCCGGTAGGTCCTGCAATGGTGAATGTGGTATGGCCTTCTCCGCCTGCTCCGATTCCTGCAAAGGATGGTGCATTTTTAACAAAGATTGTTGTTTCTAATATTTTTGCCATTTTGCTTAATTTCTCGACGTTCTGAGAGTGCATGATTGCTGTATGACGGTTTCCCTGCTCTGCTTCATAGGCATATTCAATGGCAGTGTCCACGTCAGAAACACGTACAATTGGAAGGATGGGCATCATCATCTCTTCCTGAACAAACAGATCATCCTTTGGTACTTCCATGATAATCACACGAACAGAATCTGGTACCTTAACCCCCAGCTGATCCAGGATATAGACTGCGCTCTTTCCAACGAAGGAAGTCTTTGGGCCGCCTTTTTCTGTGGTTATAAGAGCTTTTAATTCCTCGATCTGCTGTCTATCTGTCATCAGATAAGCACCATTATCCTTCATATACTGAATGAGGTGATCACAGATGGAATCTACGGCAAATACTTCTTTCTCTGCAATGCAAGGAACATTATTGTCAAAGCTGCAGCCATCTACAATATCCTTTGCTGCTTTTTTAATATCTGCGGTTTCATCAACGACCACAGGAGGATTGCCTGCACCTGCTCCGATGGCTTTCTTTCCGGAGGAGAGAACTTTCTTTACAATGGAAGGACCGCCGGTAGCAACTAAAAGGCGAACTTTGGGATTGCTTATCATTTTTTCCGTGTTTTCTAAAGATGGCTCTTCCACCATAGAGATTAAGTCAGAAGGAGCACCAGCTTCTATTAATGCTTTGTTTAACATCTTAACAAGAAGTCTGGATACCTTTTTTGCTCTTGGATGAGGGCTGAAAAGAACGGTGTTTCCACCAGCGATCATGGAAATGGAGTTATTGATAATGGTCTCCGTTGGATTGGTGGTAGGAGTGATGGCTCCAATGACACCAAAAGGACAATACTCAATGAGAGTAAGACCGTTATCCCCTGTGACTGCCTCAGAAATCAGATCTTCTGTTCCAGGAGTCTTTTCCGCTGCCAGACGGTTCTTAATAAGCTTATGCTCATAACAGCCTATCTCTGTCTCTTCCACTGCCAGTCTTGAGATCAGCTCTAAGTTTTCTTTGTTTAGGACCGTTTTTCGGATCACATCCACATATTTCTGGCGGTCAGCCATGCCGGTATAAAGAAGTTTTTTCTGTGCCTTTTCAGAAGCTTCTATCGCTTCCTCTATTGTTGAGAAAAGACCGTATCCTTCTTTTCTTTGCTCTGTTACATTTATCATCTGCTCTGACTGAATCTCACGTAAAACCTGTTCTACCATTTGTTCAATTGCTTTTAAATCCATATCCAAGTGTCTCTACCTTCTTTCCCTTATTGTGAATCTGTTTTAGAAATCCTTACCGTTCTTTTCTAATGATTACATGATCACCGTTGCTTAATGAAAAGGCATTGGCTTCATCAACGTCTACGTGCATTTCCAATGCAAACTGATCCGATACACGAACCAGAACATCTCCAAATACACCCCGTCTTTCGCCAAATGTCTCTACTTCTACCATATCTTTGTCCTTCAGCCCCAGAGCATCTGCCTGTGCAGGCGTCATATGGATATGGCGTAAAGCAACAATCGCACCATTCGAAAGAGAAACAATGCCTTTGGGACCGATTAAATCCAGTCCCGGGGTTCCTGTTAAGTCTCCGGATTCCTTTATGAGAGGACGGATTCCAAGACGGAAGCTGTCGGTCTTTGATACTTCGACCTGACTTTGTTTTCTCACTGGTCCAAGAATCCGTACCCGTTCAAATTCTCCCTTAGGGCCTCGTATTGTTACTGTCTCATTGCCTGCAAACTGTCCCGGCTGTTTTAAGTCGCTTTTCCTGGTCAGTTCATAATCCTTTCCGTAAAGTATGTCTAAATCCTGTCTGGATACATGGACATGCCGGTTCGATACCCCAATGGGAACTTTATGTATGTCATAATCTTTCATTTTCTCCATTACCCGCCTGGTAACAAGCTTGATTAATTCTTCTTTATCCATGATTCCCTTTTCCTTTTGAACTGGTTTTTACTCCTTATTATAATTTTGGCAAAATCTTCTCCACATCTGTATGAGGTCTTGGAATGACATGGCAGGATACCACTTCCCCTACATTTGCCGCAGCCGCTGCACCTGCGTCTACGGATGCTTTTACAGCACCTACGTCTCCGCGAACCATAATTGTTACAAGACCAGAACCGATTTTCTCGTATCCTATCATCGTTACATTTGCTGCTTTCGTCATTGCGTCTGCAGCTTCAATTGCACCTACCAGACCTTTTGTTTCCACCATTCCTAATGCTTCATTAGACATTTGTTATACCTCCTGTTTTTTGTTATACGAACCATCTATTAAAATTAAAATGCTAACTGTCTTAATATCCATGCCTTATCTGTTTCTTCCCAGCAAAATCCCTGATTTGTTCTTCCAAAATGCCCGTAAGCGGCTGTCTTTTGGTATTGGGGCCTTAGAAGCTTTAATTTGGAAATGCAATCGGAGACGCCAAAAGAGAACACATTTTTTACAAGCGCTTCCATCTGATGATCGGAAATGGTACCGGTTCCAAAGGTGTTGACCGTAATTGCCTCTGGCTCGATACCTCCGATGACATATGCAAGCGCTACTTCACATCTGTCTGCCAGACCTGAGGCAACAATGTTCTTTGCCACATAGCGAGCCATATAGGCTGCCGAGCGGTCTACTTTCGTAGGATCTTTGCCAGAAAAAGCACCTCCGCCATGCTTTCCAATGGTACCATAGGTATCCACCATAATCTTTCTTCCGGTGACTCCCGTATCCCCAGCCGGACCTCCTATGACAAAACGTCCCGTAGGATTGATATGGATTCTTGTCTCAGGTGTTATAAGGCCGGAATCTATCAACGGCTCAATGACCATACAGCGGATGAATGCATGAAGTACCTCCCGGCTAACTGCTTCGCTGTGCTGGGCAGATACAACAATGCTGTGAATTCCCACAGGTTCACCTGCCTGGTTGTAGCGCACTGTAACCTGGGTCTTTCCATCCGGATATAAAAAAGATGCTCCCTGGGTCTTTCTGACAAAATCAAGCCGCTCTGCCAGACGGTTTGCCAGATAACAGGGCAGAGGCATCAGGCTCTCTGTCTCATTGACCGCATAGCCGTACATGACACCCTGGTCTCCTCCGCCAAGCACTTCCTTCTCCCCTTCTTTGCCTTTGGTGACACCAAGGGAAATGTCTGGAGACTGATTATGTATATTGGTAAATATCATGCAGGTATCTGCATCAAACCCTTTTCCAGGTTCCACATATCCAATGTCTCTGATAACCTCCCTGGCGGTTTCCACCACATCAATCCGGGCGGTTGAGGTGACTTCTCCTGCCAGCATAAGGGTGTTCGTAGAAGCCATGACCTCTACTGCCACTCTGGATGCTGGGTCTTCCTTCAAATACGCATCTAAAATCCCATCTGCAATCTGGTCACAGACTTTATCCGGATGCCCCTTTGTAACGGATTCAGAGGTCACCAAATAGGTTCTATCCTCGCACCTTTCAAACATTCCTTCAACCTGCTTTCTCGATGATTAACGGAGGGCGAAGCCGTCGGTCAGTGTACACCTTCTCCTCCGGGTAAAATGCCTTGCAGTGGCAGTTCCCTCTCCGGTCGTGGTTGCAACCGTAAAACTGGCGTGCCCTTCCAGATCAAATCCAACTCCCAGTAAAGACGGACCGTTTTTTACAAATACAGAGGTCTGCATCTTTTTTGCTGCACGGCTTAAATGTCCAATACACTGGGAATGAATGGTGGCTGTGTGCCTAAGTCCCTGCTCCACTTCAAGAGCCGTCTCCAATGCTTCATCAAAATCAGTAACCTTAATCAGAGGGACCAGGGGCATTAAAAGCTCAAGAGTCACAAAGGGATGGGTCTTATCCGTTTCTGCCACAATCAGCTTTACAGGAGATGAACAGGAAATTCCTGCGCTGGCAAGTATCTTATCAGCACTTTTTCCTTCCAGCTTTTTATTCACCATTAAGTCTTCTGTTACAGCAGCTTTAAGAAGCTTTTGAATCTCTTCCTCGCTCTTTACATAATAGACCCCGTTCTTTAAAAGCTGATAAATAAAAGCGTCTGCTGCCTGCTCTGTCACAATCATGCACTTTTCGGAGGTACACATTAAATTGTGATCAAAGGCTGCACCGCGGACAATGTCATACGCTGCCTGCCTGATATCAGCCGTCTCATCTACAATCGCAACCGGGTTTGCCGGTCCTGCTGCAATCACCCGTTTACCGGAAGCCATTGCCTGATTCAGAGAGTCCGCACATCCGGTGCACACCACCAGGTCTACATCCGGGTGACTCATAATCTCTTTTGTATATCCCATAAGACTTTCATGGAGCGTTACCACAAGATCCGGAATATTACAGGTGGTGAATACGGCATTGCTAATTACCGCCGTCACCAGCTGGGATACCCGCAGTGCTCTGGGATGAGGGCAATGTATCACGCTGTTTCCTGCTGCAAGCATACCGATGGTATTATTAATGAGGGTCGCGCAAGGGCTGGTGGAGGGCAAAACCGCACACACAACGCCTACGGGAGCAAGCTCATATAGAGTCATGCCGTGATCCCCTGTGTTGATTTCTGAAATGAGATCCTCCACACCTGGAGTTTTTTCTATGGCAAGACGAATTTTCTCCGTCTTATCCGCTTCATTTCCCATACAGGTCTCTGCCACAGTCAGTGCCGCCAGTTCTCCTGCCATGGGACGAAGTGCCGCTCTTACGGCTTCTACGACTTCACGCCGCTCATTTAAAGTCAACTCTGCATATTTTGCGGATGCGGTCTTTGCTGCTGATACCGCAGCCGTTACACTGGAGTAAATACTGCTAATCATATGAATTCTTACCTCCTTTCCTTTAAAGCTGATAAGGAGAGCCTTTTAACCTACGACGGTATCAACGATTCCAATAATCGCCATGTCAATCACAGCTTCCCGCTTCTTCTTATCTACGCGGACAGAAGAACCCTGGCCAATTAAAACGATTTCGCCCACTCCTGCCCCTACATAATCTACTGCCACTTCTTCAGAATCTATGAAATTACCTTGGGAATCAATCCTGCGAACGATCATCAGCTTGTAGCCCGTTAAGGTCTCATCTTTCCTGGTCGCTACAACAGTACCTGTAATCTTTGCCAGTCTCACTTACGTTCCCTTTCCTTTCCCGGCCACAAAAATTCCCCACGAACTTTGTGTACCGCCTAAATCCTGAGATTAATTTTTTGTTTTATGTCCAGCCGTTTTTTTCGTTCCGGATGGGGTTGCAGAAGATTTCTCTTTTCCCGCCTGCGGTTCAGTCTGTAATTCAGACTGAGCTCCAGCCTGTGGTTCCTGAGCTGATTTTTCTTCTGCTGCCTGTTCCACTAATGCTGGTTTTTCTTCTAATTTATCTTCTAGTTGAACTGCTGATTCAACTGCGGGTTCAACTACTGGTTTAATTTCTGCTTTAAATGCTGATTCAGCTTTTGGTTTAACTTCTGGTTTAACTTCTATTTGAACTTCTGATTTTTCTTCTACTTCTGGTTCTACCGTCTCTTTTATAGCTACTTTTACGACTGTCTTCCCTGTTATCGCATCTTCCTTTTCTGTCTGCGTTTGCACATGAGCAGAATCGGACGGCTGTATGGGCGCATCTGTTTTTGTGTTTTTAGCAGCTCCAAAAATCTGTTCCACAGAATCTGCAGGCCGGGCAATGACCTTAAAGGACACCAGCTTCTGGTTTTCCAATCCTGTCTGCTTTCCTGCGCTTACAGCCGCATTGACTGCTCCCACATCTCCGGCAACCTTAACGGTCATATAGCCTTGACCTTTGGAGTTTTCAATCTCCAGAATTGTTACATTGGCTGCTTTGACCATGGTATCTGCTACCAGCACTGCCGTTGACAATCCCTGGATTTCTACCAATCCTAATGCCTGTTTCATTGAATCACCTCACAACTTATGTTTACTGTAAGACAATGTTTAATAACCTTGCCCTGTCTTTTGCTAAATCTGTAATGATGTCCCCCTCTTTTAAAAGAAGTACTCCATCTGATGCATGTTCTTCTACATTGGATGCCGTTATGAGCCTTTTCCCATGGGTTTCACATTTACTGGTCTTTTCCTTTTCATTAACGCTCTTAAAGGAATCTGACCGGGAAAGACTTTTACAGGAACCGATTTCTATTCCATATTCTAAAAGCTTTCTGTAATAAGATAAAATCTGTTCCTGATAGGCTGGCTGTTCCTTTCCTGAAAATGGAGTAAGCCCGGACTGTAAAAACAGGATCCGGCTTCCCGCCCGAAAACAGGCTGCCAACCAGGTAGTCTCAAAGGTATCGTGAATGCACAGAGCGGTCTTTACCGCCACCTCTGTGGCAACCACCGGAAAAACCGTGACTGCCTCTTCTAAATCTGCCGGAATCCCCTGAGAAACATACCGTACTCCTTCACAGGACGAAAAATCTCTAAAACAGGCTTCCCGTCCCTCCGCCTGCCATTCATCAGGAATGACAGGGCAGACACGGTATTCACCTGTTTTCTGTATTTCTTCTAAAAATTTGTAATATCTTTCATCCCAGGCTGAGGTACAGACCATATACAAGAGTTTCTTTTCTCTTTTTTCCTCTTCTTCCAGTCTCTTTAAGATTTTTAGCACCAGCTGCTTTAGCTGCTCTTCACTGATCGTCAATTCATCCACCTCATTTCTGGTAACGGGGCTATCATCGCCCCATAACCATATTTACTGAAGAGTTGGAAGAACCTTTTCAACATCAGTATGAGGACGTGGAATTACATGAGTAGAAACAAGCTCGCCTACGGATGCTGCTGCGGAAGCCCCTGCATCTGTTGCTGCCTTTACAGCTCCAACATCTCCTCTTACCATAACAGTTACAAGTCCTGAACCGATTTTTTCATATCCAACTAATGTCACGTTTGCTGATTTTACCATTGCATCTGCTGCTTCAATTGCTCCTATTAAGCCTTTTGTCTCTACCATACCTAATGCATCTGCGCTCATTGTAAAGCCTCCTTATGATTCCTGAATGTTTTTTTAGTTAAATGTAAGGGGTCTCAGAGGTCTTTGGTTCATCTCCCAAGGCTCCAAGCATTTTCTTGCCTGCTTCGATGGCGGCCCGCACGGCCTGCCTTACTGCTCCGGAATCTCCGGTAAAGGTTAGGATTACCTCGTTGGAATAGCTGGTTCCTGATGCCGGAGAGCTATAGCCTACCACTTCAACATTGGCTGCTTTTACTGCAATATCTGCTAAAACAGTACCAATGGCTGCGGGACCTGCACAGGTCATTCCAAATGCCTTGCCTACTGGTGCTCCAAGTGCCTTTTCCAGACAGTAGCTGGCTCTTGCCGTATACTGGAATTCCAGATGTCCTGCATCATTGGAGTAAACATCTCCAAAGTATTTTGGCAGTACCTGAAGTGCGATTTCCACTGCTCTTCTGGCATCAGATACATCTTCTGCACCGATATAGATTAAACTTCCGTGTCCGGCTCCGCCTTTGGTATCTCTTGGAAGCTCTACAGAAATAATCTCTGTATTGGTTGCCTTTACTGCTTCATCTACAGCCCATATCTGGGGGCCGGCTCCGACTCTGCCCCCAATAATACCAACCGAACGGTACTTGCCTAATTTCATAGCCCCGGCAAGCATTGGGTCAACACTGGCAATTACAAGTCCTATGGTATCGCCAATGGCAGTTCCCACAAATTCAGTCATCCCGATTCCGTTTGCTGCCGGACGTGTTGTTTCTTTCTTGATTCCAAGCTCATCAGATACTTGTTTCATTACTTTTTCAATTAACTGCTGATCCATTCTTTTCCTCCATTCTCAATTTGAATTTATCCACCAATTACGCACCGAAAACCGTACTTTTCCACAACTTCCTTACACTCTGTAAGATCTTCCGGATTCAGTGGCTTAACATGTTCCAGTTCGTACTTCTTCCCTAACAGCTCATATTTGTTTTCTCCAAAGGAATGGTAGGGAAGAAGGTGTATGGTTCTGATACCTGTCAGGGTCTTTGCATATGCTGCAATTTCACCAATTGCCTCCAGGGAATCATTAAAACCTGGAATCACAGGAACCCGGATTACCGTATCTGATATCTGGGTAATATGGGGAGCATTTTTTAATACCACATCATTGTCCGCTCCCGTAAACCGCTTATGCTGTTCCGGGTCCATATGCTTGATATCCAAAAGAACCGTATCTACATATGGGATAACCTGTTCTACCGCTTCTTCCGTTCCGATTCCGGTGGTCTCAATGGCAGTGTTCCAGCCCTGCCCCTTACTGGCTTTTAAAATCTCTGCTGCAAACTCATACTGCACCAGTGGCTCACCGCCAGAGAGGGTGACTCCCCCTCCGGAGCGGCGGTAAGTAGTGGCATCTTTTTTTAACTCCCGTATCACCTGCTGAACGGACATGGTCTTTCCTTTAGAAACAAGGGCTCCTGCCGGACATGCATTGGCGCATTCTCCGCAGCTGATGCATATTTTTCTGTCTATCCAGTTTTCATTTTCCGTGCTGATGGCTCCTGCTTTGCACACATTGATACAGCGTCCGCAATGAATGCACTCATCTTTTTTATACATCATGACCGGCTTCATACTCTGGGATTCCGGATTACTGCACCACTGGCAGGAGAGAGGACAACCCTTTAAAAATACGATTGTTCGGATTCCCGGACCATCGTGCAGGGAAAACCGCTGGATATCAAATACGGTTCCCGTCAGATTATAATTAATTGACTCCATGCCGACTCCCTTCTTTTTCTATGCCGGAACCCTTTATAACGTCTGCTCGGTACGGCTTATAATGTCATCCTGAACTTCTTTTGCAAGCACAGTAAACTGCGCACTGTAGCCAGCGACTCGGACTACAAGATCCTTGTACTGATCCGGATCCTTCTGAGCCGCAAGAAGGGTATCACGGTCGATTACGTTAAACTGCACATGCATTCCCTTGTGATCAAAGTAAGAACGTACAATGGAAGCAAAATGCTTTAAGCCTTCATCTCCAGCAAGGGCTGATGGAAGGAATTTCTGGTTATATAAGGTTCCGTTTGAATAGTTTGCATGATCCAGTTTAGAAACTGACATGGCAGCCGCAGTGGGACCATTGGTATCTTTTCCCTGTCTTGGGGATACTCCGTCTGCAAGAGGTGCTTTCGCCAGTCTTCCGTCAGGAAGGGCTCCTACATCCTTACCAAACAATACATTGGCGGATACAGGATAGCATCCTGCCTGGAACTGACCGCCTCTTGGGTTTTTGTATTTCTCAACTTCATAGGAATAAATCTGTCCGCAGCGTCTTGCAATCATATCCACTTCGTCTTCATCGTTACCAAACCATGGCGTATTCTCAAGAATTCTCTTAATCTGCGCATAGTCTTCCTTGCTGCCTGAAGCTTCTTTTTGAGGCTTGCTCAACTGTGCCTGTAAATCAGCAAGATTGATGGAACCGTTATTGCTTAAAATTCTCTTTACTGCTTCATAAATTCTGTCTTCATCCGTAGATTCCGCTAAAGAACAAGTCTTGTCACAGCAGTTGCCAAAGTTATGATCAAGCGCTTCTTTTAACTGTGCCATGGTAATCTCTTTGTTTTCAAACACATGCTTCTTGATCGCACAAAGGGAATCTCCTGCATCAGCAACACCAAACGCCTGTGGTCCGGTAAAGTTATAGATTGCCCCGCCTTCCTGAACACTCTTACCACGGCCAATACAGTCATCCACCAAAGCAGATAAGAATGGAAGGGGTGCACGTTCTGCATGGGCATAATCCACACAGCTATCTGCCTCTGCAAGATGGTAAACAAAATACTCCATCTGCTTTTTGTAGGCCTCGAAAAGCTGCTCTAAATTGGTAAAGGAGGTAATATCTCCTGTTACAGGACCTAACTGCTTATCCCCAACTTTTCCGTTATTCAGAGTGATTTCAAGGACCTTTGCAATATTAAAGAATGCGGCATCGTGCCAACCTTCTGTTTTATGAGGACACTGTGGCTCCACACAACCGATGATACAGTAATTTCTTGCATCTGCTAAGGATACGCCTCTGTTGCAGAGTGCAGGAATAATTACTTCGTCGTTATACATGGCAGGGACACCAAGGCCTAAACGGGTAAGCTCACAGGCGCGGTAAAGGAATTCGTCCGGTGTGTTCTGATGCACACGAATGGAGAATGATGGTGCAGGGAGTTTAACATGTGCAACCGCCTCCATACACATATAAGACATTTCATTCGTTGCATCCAGTCCGTCTTCTGTCTGACCGCCTACAATTAAGTTCTGGAATACTGCGTATCCAGCAAATGCCTGGGCAGAAACTTCATCTCTGGTCTTATTGATATCATTTAACTTGACCCATACACAGTCTACCAGTTCCTGTGCAAACTCATGGGAAATGTCTTTATCCATGGCAAGATAGGGATTCATGTACTGGTCAAAACGTCCTGGTGAGATGGAATGTCCATTGGCTTCAATCTGAAGCAGAATCTGTACAAACCAGAAGGACTGGCATGCCTCATAGAAGTTCGTTGCACCCTGCTTGGGAACCTTGTCGCAGTTTGCTGCAATCTGAAGCAGTTCTGCTTTTCTTTTCGCATCGAGACAAACCGCTGCCATCTCTCTTGCTTTTTCTGCATAACGATGTGCGAACCGAGTGGCTGCCGTATATGTAATGATGAGGGCTTCATAGAAATTTTTCTTCTTAATATAATCCGGATCACTGGTATCAAGCTTTGCCATTGCTTCCATGACCTGACGGATAATACCGGTAAATCCGATTTTTAAAACTTTGCCATAATCCACGCACACGTGTCCCACGCCGCCATAGAAATAGTTTCCTACGGTAAATACACCATTGCTGATGCAGTCTTTTGTCTCCTGGGACATATAGGAATCTGCCAGGGCACTGGTAGTCTTTCCATCCCAGTACTTAAATGCTTCCTTTAACTCTGCTGCAGTCTCCTTTGGAATCTGAAATGGGTCCGCGATTCTGGTTGCCATGGTATCAAATTCTTTCTCTACCCAATCATAGGAAAATTCAGGGCAGATTTCGGTGGAACGGAGGTTCTTTGTAATTGCACCCACAATCAGTTCATTGTCATGAATGGTGATTGGAAGACTGTTAAAAATCTTCTCCGCGGCCTTTGCTCTCCTCATAATCGGAGACAGCCCTTCCGTCTCTTTATAAGATTCTGTTACTAAAACAGCTCGTTCTGATTCAACATATGGAATTGCATCCACAATAGCTCTTTTCAGTTTTTTTATACGCTCCGTTGGCTCTGTAAACCCTTTTGCAAGCATAAAATATCCTCCTTCTACCTAATAAGTTTTTGGCTGATTCCTCTGTCCACATCATATCCCATCCAGGTGAAAATACTGAAATATTATTAAAACATAAAAGTTGTACAATCCAGACTTCTTCTATCCTGACCTGATATCCATGCTTTTAACCCCTCTTAAATCAGGGCTTAAGGTGCCAGAACCTTTTGTCTCATATGTTCATCTTAGGGGTGTCTGAAAACTGCCTGTTTCAAGATGTACGTCACTTTGTGGGAGATTTGCTTCATATGAAGGTGACGAAGCGGGGCGTGGAGATTGGGGCAATGAGCGTTCAGACAACCCCTGACAATGAGACTTAAGATTCCAGTAATCTACAGACTGATTTCATGTATTTTTGAAACCTCCGCATTTTACATCATCTGTATTGGATTGTCCCTTTTTTCGGATTGTACTGTAATTGAAAGCAAAAGGCTTCCCTTATATAATGATGTTAAGTCCATGAAAGTCCCTATAAGGAGGTATTCTTGTGAGTGATTCCCAAATGGCGGGAGAAATTGCAGCGGCTGTCATTGAAGCCTTAAAAAGTGAGCGCATGACTTTAGAAGAGGCTTTAAGTATTATGAAGCGAGGGGAAGAGATGGCAAGGTCACTTCACGTTGCCATGGTATTTACCGTGGTGGATGACGGAGGAAACATGGTTGCCATGCACCGTATGGATGATTCCCTCCTTGCCGCAATATCGGTTTCCCATGCAAAAGCATATACTGCGGCTGCCCTGCGCATCTCCACCGAAGAAGCGGGCAGGACCGTTCTTCCGGGACAGCCTCTTTACGGTCTCCAGCAGACCCACCCCGGAAAATTCTGCGTCTTTGGAGGCGGTGTCCCCTTGACCAGTGGCGGTCGCTTCCTTGGCGGACTAGGTGTGTCAGGCGGCACAACAGAGCAGGATATTGCCGTAGCCAGACACGCTGCGGCCAGCTGCCCATAACGCAAAATAAGCATGACCCGCTGCTAAACAGGTCATGCTTATTTTTTTACGGATTAGGTCAGGAAAAAACCGTTTCCAAATAATATATTTACAAGAAAGGTGAAGATAAAAATGGTACATGCAGGAGGATCCACATGGGTATCACAATGACTGTTAAATGTCCTTCCCACAAAATCACCAAACAGCGCGGTCAAAATACCAAACAACACTCCCATCAGGGGATTGCCGGATAGCACTGCCGCTAACGCGGAGACCAGGGCAATGTGATGGGTGGAGGGAACACCAAAACCTGTCTGGGCAAATATTAAAGAAAGTGCTGCGATCCCAAAACAAAGGACGGGAAAGTTTCCAGTCACTGCTTCCGGTGCTCCTGCTGCTGCCATGGTCTGATACACAAATCCAGTGGCAGTCCCGATTCCGGCACCAAGCAGTATCAGGCAGGAAAGTTCTTTTCCTCCTGAGATATAGGTCCTTTTTTCCCCTTGCTGCACCTTTCCCATGAGACCAGTGCTTCCAAATGCAAAACGTGCGATGAGAGCGGATACAATAACCGTAATACCCGGAAGATCCGTATTTAACTTTAGGACGCCTCCTGCAAGATAATGAATGACAAATCCAAGGATTCCAAACACTCCGCCCACAATGAGGGTCATAGGATCAGACAATCCGAAGAGAGGGGTTAAAATATCCGTGCCGCTTTTTAAAAGCTTCTTTTTTCCTGCGTAAGCTGCAGCCGCAACTCCGCCTGCAAAGGCAACATGAGGACCCAGATAAGAACCAAATGTAACGTAGCTTAAGGTTACATCCGCTCCTCCTGCCATTGCCACCGCCGCTCCTGCAAGTGCAAGTACTCCAGTTAGTATAAATGCTGGAAGTGCTCCTAAATAAGCCCCAATAACGCCTCCGCCAAACGCCCCGATTAAAGCAAAAATACTCATTTCTTTCCTTCTCCTTTTGCTTATTTATTAGTATCCATTGATACATGGATTACTGAACAATAGAAATTGTCTCTCTGGCAATTGCTAATTCTTCATTGGTAGGAATCACTAAGACTGCTACGTTTGAATCAGAGGTTGAGATTAACTGCTCGCTTCCTCTCTTTGAATTCGCCTCTTCATTCAAACCAATTCCTAAAAATGCAAGCTGATTACAAATCTTCTTTCTTATACTTCCATCATTTTCTCCAACGCCTGCGGTGAACACAATGGCATCGATTCCCCCCATAGCTGCCGCATAGGCCCCAATATATTTTACGACCCGGTATGTAAAGGAATTAAGGGCTGTCTGCGCTCTGTGATTTCCTTCTTCTGCTGCCTTCATAATATCACGAAAATCACTGGATACTCCGGACACACCAAGCACACCAGATTTTCTGTTTAATACGTCAAGCATCTCAGCAATGGTCAGCTCCTCTTTCATCATGAGAAACTGTATGGCACCAGGATCAATGTCTCCGCTCCTGGTTCCCATTAAGAGCCCTTCCAAAGGAGTAAATCCCATGCTTGTATCCACGGACTTTCCATTTTGTACGGCTGAAATACTGGAACCGTTCCCCAGATGACATACGACAATCTTCATGTCCTCATAATTCCTGTTCAGATACTCTGCCGCCCTCATGGAAACATAGCTGTGACTGGTTCCGTGAAATCCATATCTTCGTACCTTGTATTTCTCATAATATTCATATGGAATCCCATAGAGATAAGACATCTCCGGCATGGTCTGATGGAATGCCGTATCAAATACTGCTACCATGGGAGTGTCTGGCATCAGCTCTTTGCAGGCACGAATTCCGGTCAGACTGGCTGGATTATGAAGGGGAGCTAATGCACAGCACTCTTCAATGGCTTTTAATGTCTCCTCTGTGATGAGCGCGGAGGATGTAAAAATCTCTCCTCCATGGGCCACTCTGTGTCCCACGGCGCCCACTTCGTTTAAACTCTTTATCAAACCCGACTGTTCATCGGTAAGCAATTTCTGCATCATGTTAACTGCTTCTTTGTGCGTGGGCATAGAAGCTTTCATCACACTCTTTTCTTCGCCCTTTCTCTGGTACGTGACCATGCTTCCTTCAATTCCAATCCGTTCGCAAAGTCCAATTGCCATCACTTCCTCTGATTCCTTCTCGATTAACTGGAATTTAAGGGAAGAGCTTCCGCAGTTAATTACCAATGTGTACATAATGTTCCTCCTGCCTCGTTCATCTACCTGTTCTTTCAGACAGGAACATTATAACATCATGACCACCGGGACAAGGTGCATTATACAGACAGAAAACCAGTAAAATACATACCAGTTGCATGCGCATTTCAGATAGAAAAAATCCTCCAAATATGATTATTTACATGTTATCGGTAATCGTCTGAATGCTCTAAACAATTATGATTTTCGTAAACATCCTTATTGGAGGATTCTAAAGTAAACGTACTTTCTTTGTTAAACTACTTTATTAATGATGGAACCGATGCCCTCGATCTTACATTCCACTTCGTCTCCGACCTGTAGAAACTTAGGAGGTTCAAATCCCATCCCAACTCCTTTTGGAGTTCCGGTGGAGATAATGGTTCCCGCACGAAGAGTCATTCCCTTTGATAATTCACTGATAATCTGATCAATGTGAAAGATCATAAGCTTTGTGTTACTGTCCTGTCTCAGCTCTCCGTTTACCTTAGACTGAATGCTAAGCTCCGGAGGATAGGAAAGGGATGCTGCTGTCAAAATGCAAGGACCCATAGGCGTAAAACCGTCAAGGCTCTTTCCAAAATACCACTGTTTGTGTTTGTTCTGCACGTTGCGGGCGCTTACATCGTTGATGATGGTATAACCAAAGATATAATCTCTGGCTTTTTCTGCCGGTACATTTTTCGCGTCTTTTCCAATGATCACGGCCAGCTCTGCCTCATAATCCAGGCTATCCACCATGTCACTGTGGCTTTCTATGTCTCCATAAGGGCCAACGGCCTCATTCACCCGTTTGGAGAAATAAACCGCATTGGCGCGTGTTCCATCGAATTGTTCTTTTTTAAAGCGTGCGGATTCCTCAGCATGTTCCATGTAATTGATCCCCAGACAGATGATATCCTGCTCTGGTCTGCAGATTGGAGCCATAAGCTTTACTTCTTTTCTCATAGCAGCTCCCACAATGTTGTTGCTGTATGGGTCTAGCCCGGAAGCATGCTCCAGTAAATCAAGTTCTGACTGGCTCAGTCCTTTTACAACCTCCAGCATCTCCTTGTACTCCATACCAAAAGCCCTGAGAGGAAAGACCCATGTCTCATCCTTACTCATGACCCCGATATCTCTTCTCCGGTCAACCTCGTATGTAACTAATTTCATTGCATCCTCCTTTTACATGAACCATAACTCTTCCTTGGTAGTGGAGATTGCATCCGCACCTGCGGAAAAAGCCGCAATAATATCCTTTTTATCAGATATCAGCCCGCCTGCAATAATGGGAATATTTGTATAGGCACGAATCTCTTTTAACACCTTGGGCATGACACCAGGCATCACTTCAACTACATCGGGATGGAAGGTATCAATCTGCTTCTTCATGGTGCTCATGGCAAGAGAATCTATGATAAAGGTTCTCTGTACCCCGATTAAGCCAAGCTCTACGGCCCGCTTCACCAAAAGAGGCTTTGTACTGATAATTCCATCTGCGAAGGTATTCTGCTTTAAAAAATCCACAGCAATCTCTTTGGAGCTTAGTCCCTGGGCCAGATCCGCATGTACAATCGCATACTTTCCGTGTTCTTTTATCTGCCGTACGATTCCACCGATATTAATAATATTTCCATACAGGACAAATACCATCTGGCAGTCTGATTCAAAGCATTTATGAAGTCCGTTTTCATCCTTAACCGCTGCAATTACTGGAGATGTCTCCAACAGTTCCATTGCTTTCATCAATATTCCTCCACACCCACAAAATATGGATCTTGTTCTACTTTATCAATCCTTTCCCCCACCGTCAAGGCTATTTTTGACCTTTGACCATTTTCTTTGGAAATAAAAGTCCCGGCAAGAGGGAGAATGGAGCGAAAAATCTCTCATTTCTTCCTGTGCCTGCCGGGTATTTTCTCGGTCGCTTTATGATTTCGTATCTACATTCCTGGTTGCCACAATGGACACGCCGGTCCCGGCGCAGTCCTTAATGATTACATCGCCGATGGCAACCGGCGCATGGACTGTAACCTTACGGATTTCTTCCATGCAGTCAAAGATTTTATCCTTTGGAATATCCTGGCTGGTCTTAACGGAGACCATGATATGTTCTCCTCCCTTGACACGAACCGAGGAGGTGACCATTCTGGTGGGGCTTAAGACTTCCTTTTTCCCGTATTCAATGCCCCGGTTACAGGAGTTGCCTGTTACGCTAATCTCATTTTCTTCTATGGTAACCTTCAGCTGACATCCAAGTGGACAGCGGATACAGGTCAGTTCTCTCGTCTCCATGTTATTCCACCTCCGTACAGATCACGATTTTTTTAAGCTCTGGAAATTCACTTAAGCTTTCCTTCTTTATAATCACCTGTTCCATCTCACCAGGTGCCAGCACCCGTTTCTTTTTGTGGGATACCCGCTTCCCGTCGTAATAGACACTGATGTAACGATCCTTATAAACATCAGCCACACGGAACCTTACGGTGATCTGATCTTTCATGTGCTCTATATCAAGCCTTTGAGGTACGGTATAACGAACCCCTTGTTCCGCCGCTATTTCCACAAAATCAGTCCTGGTTCTCTGCCCAACCGTTACAAAGGAAGCCGCACTGACACCTGCCATGGCTGCCTCTTCCGATACATAGTCAACAAGGTCATGGACATGAAGTACGTTGCCGCAGGCAAAAATGCCTTCCGTGCTGGTCTCCAGGCTGTCATCTACCAGTGGCCCCGAAGTCACAGGGTTTAAATCTACCCCGGCACTTCTGGAAAGCTCATTTTCCGGCAAAAGGCCAACGGAAAGCAGTAAGGTATCGCAGCTTATGGTTTCCTCTGTCCCTGGAATTGGCCTGCGGTTTTCATCTACTTTCGCTAGGGTGACACCGGTGACCCGTTCTTTTCCCTGAATATCCACTATGGTGTGGCTTAATTTCAGTGGAATTCCATAGTCATCAAGGCACTGGACAATATTTCTCTTTAAGCCGCCGGAATATGGCATCAGCTCTGCCACCACCTTTACCTTGGCTCCCTCTAAGGTCATACGTCTTGCCATAATCAGGCCGATATCACCGGAACCAAGAATGACCACTTCCTTTCCTACGGTTTTGCCTTCCATGTTCACAAAGCGTTGGGCAGTTCCTGCGGAATAGATTCCTGCCGGGCGGTAGCCAGGTATGTTTAAGGCTCCTCTTGGACGCTCTCTGCAGCCCATGGCTAAGATGATGGCACGTGCCTTAATCACCGTAAGACCTTCTTCCCGGTTTATTAAGGTCACTTCTTTGTCCTTATTAATATCGAGTACCATGGTATTTAAAAGATAAGGGATGTTCTCAGCTTCTACCATATCAATAAAGCGGGCGGCATATTCCGGGCCGGTCAGCTCTTCTTTAAAGGTATGAAGCCCAAAACCGTTGTGAATGCACTGGTTTAAGATTCCTCCTAAGACTCCGTCCCTCTCCAGAATGAGGATATCTTTGATCCCTTCTTTTCTGGCGGCAACGGCTGCTGCAAGGCCTGCAGGACCTCCTCCTATGATTACAATGTCATGCTCTCTCATTAGCTGCGCCTCCCTCTTCTCTTTCAAGCATATTGGAACCTGGCCGGTTCTTACAGATGTCTTCAATGTCTCTGCCAGTCTCTCTTGCCAGAATTTCCATGGTCTTAGGCCCGCAAAATCCTGCCTGACACCGTCCCATACCGGCACGTACCCTGCGCTTGATTCCGTCTAAGGAAACAGCTCCCAGAGTACGGGTAATGGAATCTACGATTTCTCCTTCACTGACGCCTTCACAGCGGCAGATAATGGTACCGTATCTTGGATCTTCCTTAATTAACTTACTCCGTTCTTCCAGAGTCAGCTTTCTTGTATCAATGATTCCCTTGCGGACAGGGTTAAAGTCAGCTTTCTTTTTTGCGCCGGCTTTCTCTGCCACCAGTTTTGCCACATAGACTCCAATGGCAGGAGCGCTGGTAAGCCCTGGGGATTCAATGCCAGCGGCATCAAAAAATCCATGAGCATCTTTTACTTCTCCAATAACGAAATCATTGCCTGCCTCATGAGCTCTTAAGCCGGAAAAGGAGGTGATGACCTGGCGAAATGGGATGTTCTTAACGCCGAATGCTGCCTTTGTTAAAATATCAGAAAGCTCCCCTGCCGTAGTGCTTACATCTTCCTTGCTTTCCACATCAGAAGCTGTAGGCCCGGCAAGAAGGTTTCCGTGAACCGTAGGAGTGACAAGGACTCCTTTTCCCATCTTTCCGGGAAGCTGGAAAATCGTGTGGGATACATGGGTTCCTGCTTCTTTATCAAGAAGAAGGTAATCTCCCTTTCTAGGGATAATGGTGAGCTTTTCTTCACTGACCATGTTGTGGAACTCATCTGCATATACGCCAGCCGCATTGATGACGTATGTGGCATGGATGATTCCTTCATTTGTCGTTAGATCATAGCCCTCAGAGGTCTTTTCAATGCCAGTTACCTCTGTGTTTAAAAGAAATTCCACTCCGTTGTCACAGGCATTTTCAGCCAGGGCAATGGTAAGACCAAACGGACAGACGATGCCGCCAGTCGGCGCATAGAGTGCCCCTACCACCTGTTCTGTAACATTAGGCTCCATCTTACGGACTTCATCTCCCGACAGGATAGAAAGCCCTTCTACACCGTTTTTAACCCCTTTTTCGTAGAGTTCCTGTAAGCCCTTCCTATCCTCTTCTGAAAAACAGAGAACAAGGGAACCATTCTTAATAAAGGAAAAATCAAGCTCCTTAGAAAGTTCTTCCATCATGCGATTGCCTTCCAGGTTAAACTTTGCTTTTAAGGACCCTGGGTATGCGTCAAATCCCGCATGGACGATGGCACTGTTTGCCTTTGACGTACCGGAACAGACATCCTCCTCCCGATCCGCCACACAGATTTTCATGTCATAACGGGCCAGCTCTCTTGCGATTGCCGATCCGATGACACCGCCGCCGATAATTGCCGCATCGTAATGCATTTCCTTCATGTTTTCTCCTCCATATGCCCAATGAATATTCATTTTAGAATGTAAAAAAGAGCAAGGAAAATAAACGGATTAATCCGTGTTATCTCCTTACTCTCTCGTCTCAAAGGTTTGTTATTTAATTAATTTCATGCTATCACAGGTAAGACCAGGTGTCAAGTGTTTCTAATCCTCATCCTGGGACCAGATAAGAGCGCATTTAATGGCCTTTTTCCAGCCTTTGATCCGTTTTTTCCGGCACTCTTCCTCCATCTGGGTTTCAAAGACCTTTGACACCTTCCAGTTCTTTTTAATTTCCTCTTTGTCCTTCCAGTAGCCCACTGCAAGACCTGCTAAGTAGGCGGCTCCAAGGGCTGTAGTCTCAATGCACTCCGGCCTTAAAATCTGAGTGTTTAATAAGTCAGACTGGAACTGCATCAAAAAGTTATTGGCACAGGCTCCTCCATCTACCTTTAACTGCTTTAAGTGAATCTCAGAATCCTGCTCCATGGCTTCGATTACGTCGGATACCTGATAAGCCATGGATTCCACGGTGGCGCGGATGAACTGTTCCTTGCTGGTACCTCTGGTGACCCCTACAATGGTTCCTCTGGCGTACTGGTCCCAGTATGGGGCGCCAAGGCCTGCAAAGGCAGGGACCATGTAAACGCCGCCAGTATCCTCTACCGCCCGGCAGTATTCCTCTGTCTGAGCCGCAGAGCGGACCATTCTCATCTCATCCCTGAGCCACTGGACAGCGGCTCCAGCTACAAAGACACTGCCTTCCAGAGCGTACTGAATCTGTTCCTGGTCGCTGGCTGCAATGGTGGTAAGGAGTCCGTGTTCGGAACGAACGGCCTTTTCTCCCGTGTTCATAAGCAGGAAACAACCGGTTCCATAGGTATTCTTAACTTCTCCGGCTTCAAAGCAGCACTGGCCAAAAAGGGCGGCCTGCTGATCTCCGGCTGCTCCGGCGATGGGAATCTTTCCGCCCATGACATCGGAAGAGGTATAGCCATACACGCAGCTTGATGGTTTGACATCCGGCAGCATGGATTTTGGTATTCTGAAATAATTTAATATGTCTTCGTCCCAGCATTTTTTATGAATATCATAAAGCATGGTTCTGGAGGCATTGGTATAATCGGTAACGTGAATGCAGCCCTTCGTCAGATTCCAGATCAGCCATGTATCCACGGTACCAAACAGAAGCTCCCCACGTTCTGCCCGTTCCCTGGCCCCCTCTACATGGTCCAGAATCCATTCAATCTTGCTTCCGGAGAAATAAGCATCCGGAATCAGTCCGGTACGGTCAATGATAAGACTCTCCAGGCCATCCTCCTTTAGACGTTCAATTCTGTCCGAGGTTCTTCTGCACTGCCAGACAATG
Organism: Lacrimispora xylanolytica; assembly: GCF_026723765.1. Taxonomy (NCBI): domain Bacteria; kingdom Bacillati; phylum Bacillota; class Clostridia; order Lachnospirales; family Lachnospiraceae; genus Lacrimispora; species Lacrimispora xylanolytica. Next base: position 230,171 of record NZ_CP113524.1, on the reverse strand, counting down.
GCATGGTAGACCGGCTCCCCTGTCTCTTTATCCCATACGATGGTAGTCTCTCTCTGATTGGTGATACCAATGGCAGCAATATCGCTGTTATGGGCACCAATCTTTCCCATGGCCTCCATGGTTACAGAAAGCTGTGAGGACCAGATTTCCATGGGGTCGTGCTCGACCCAGCCCGGCTTTGGAAAAATCTGTGTAAACTCCTTTTGTGCTACACTGCAGATGTTTCCCTGTTCATCGAACAGAATACACCTGGAGCTTGTGGTACCCTGATCCAGGGCAATAACGTAACTTCCCATATTAACTTCCCCTTCCAATTACACCTTTTTTTGCCTGTCTGTTAAAATTTTCTCAAGCAGCAAAGAAAGAGCCTCGGAAATGAACGGTTCCCCGCACTCATCACCTGGCTCTTTCATCTCTTAGGCTATTTATTAATATATTTTTAATAGTAACATGCCCCGTATATGATGTCAAGTTTTAAGAGCGTTATTTTATCAATAAAGGCTTTCCCTTATGGTCTTTAATGCCTGGATAATAAGGGTGGGAATAAAAGCAAATATTAAAATCGTGAGAAACTGTCTTCCCGTTAAATCTGCCACATAAAAAAGGGTGTGAAGGCCGGGAATAAACAGTACGGCTGCAAGAAGCACAGCTCCTGCTTCAAAGGCCATAATACTCCATAGATTGCTCCTTAAGCCGATTTTAAAAATGGAATGGCTGCTTCGGCAGTTAAACCCATGGAAAAGTCTTGCCAGGGTTAAGGTAGAAAATGCCATGGTGCTGGCTGCGGCTTCACTTCCGGTGACCAGGCCGGTTGCGTAAGCTCCCATGGTAAAGATGGCTATTAAGGCTCCCTGAAAGAGAAGCTGAAGGACAAACCTCATGGTTAAGATCCCTTCCTTTGGATTCCTGGGCTTTTGGGCCAGAAGATCCGCCTCAGCCCGTTCCATGCCAATGGCTATGGCAGGCAGAGAGTCGGTCAGCAGGTTAATGAATAACAAGTGCACCGGAGCAAAGGGAAGGGGCAGACCCCTAAGGGAGGTATATAGAACACAAAGGATTCCCGCCATGTTTCCGGATAAGAGAAACTTAATGGCATTTCTTATGTTCCGGTACACATTCCGTCCATTGGCAACAGCTTTTATAATGGTTGCAAAGTTATCATCGGTCAGAATCATGGCTGAGGCATCCTTAGAAACCTCGGTTCCCATTTTACCCATGGCAACGCCAATGTCTGCCTGCTTTAGGGCGGGAGCATCGTTGACTCCGTCCCCGGTCATGGCTACAATATGGCCCTTTTTCTGCCAGGCGCGGACAATTCTTATCTTGTGCTCCGGAGAGACTCTGGCATAAACACTGATCCGTTCCAGTCGTCCGTCAAGCTCCTCATCCGTCATATCATCAAGCTCCGGGCCGCTGAGTGCCACATCCCCGTCACTCATAATGCCGATTTTTTCTGCTATGGAGGAGGCCGTTACTTTATGGTCTCCGGTAATCATCACCGGGCGGATGCCAGCTTTCTTTGCATTTAAAACGGCATTCTTTGTCTCAGGTCTTGGAGGGTCCATCATGGCTGCCATGCCTAAGAAGATGTATCCGTTTTCGGATTTCTCCGTCAGTGACTCATTGTCATCGATTTCCCGGCATACAAAAGTGAGGACTCTTAAGCCCTGGGCAGAAAAATCCATGTTCTGCTCTTTGAGGGCATGAAGGTCTCCTTCCCGGACCGGGCGGATGCCTTCACTGGTCCAGATGCTTTTGATCCTGGGAAGAAGGACTTCCTGGGCACCTTTGGTAAACAGCATTTTCTTACCCTCAATCGGGTGAAGGGTGCTCATCAGCTTTCGATCTGAATCAAAGGGAATTTCTCCGATTCTTGGATAATGAGACTTAATGACGGCTTCCTCTGCCCCGGCCCGCTCTGCCATCTGAAGGAGGGCTGCTTCCGTAGGATCCCCCAGAAGCTTTCCGTCATGGTATGCGGAATCATTGTTTAAAACGGCATCGTAGAGCAGATATTTATGTACTGGAACTTCCGGGTTTAACATCTCCGGGGGATACAGGCGGTTGTTGACATAGACCTGCTGGACTGTCATTCGGTTCTGGGTCAGGGTTCCTGTTTTATCGGAACAGATGACAGAGACGCAGCCAAGACTTTCCACTGCCTTTAAGTCCTTGATAATGGCATTTTCACGGGCCATTTTCTGGGTTCCCATAGCCTGAACGATGGTGACAATGGAGCTTAATGCCTCAGGAATGGCGGCTACTGCCAGAGCCACGGCAAACATGAGGGAATCGAGAACCGGCATCTTCCGGTATATACTCAAGCCGAAGACGAGGACGCAGATCAATAATATCCCTGCTGCCAGCCTGCTGCCAAACTGATCTAAGCTTACCTGAAGAGGTGTCTTTTTCTCTCCTGTGTCGTTCATTAAGGAAGCAATTCTGCCGATTTCTGTATTCATTCCGGTTCCGGTGACCAGAACCTTTGCCCTGCCTGCCGCTACCAGAGAGCCGGAAAAGACCATATTGCTCTGTTCGGCAAGGGGTACCTTTTCTTCCCGGATTCTTCCTGTTTTTTTCTCTACATTGATGGATTCTCCTGTTAAGGAGCTTTCATTGACCAAAAGTGAGTAATTTTCAAGCATTCTTCCGTCGGCGGCCACCATATCTCCTGCTTCCAGAAGAAGAATATCTCCAGGCACCAGCTCTGCGGACAGCACCTGCTGTATGGTGCCCTCCCGAATGACTACGGCTACCGGTGCGGATAAGGCCATCAGGCTGTCTAAGGATTTCTCTGCCTTTTGATTTTCTACGGTCCCTAGCACCGCATTCAGCAAAAGAACTGCAAAAATGACTCCGGTGCTCTCCACATCCCCGGATATCATAGAAATAACCGCCGCTATAATCAGGATAATGACCAGCAAATCTTTAAACTGGTCCAAAAAGACCTGGAATGCACTTTTTCGTTCTGCCTTTAACAGTGCGTTCTCCCCATACTTCTCTCTGCGCTTTATAATTTCAGCGGAATCCAGACCTGACCACTTTGCCTGAAGCTGAGACAGGGCTTCATCCTCCGATAATCGAAACCATTCTTCCATTCATGACGCTCCTTCCCACTACTCATACTATGGTATGAGCCTCCCCCTTAATTTCATGAATGATAGAATCAATAAATTGCGATTGGCCCGCGAGGACCTTCTATAATATTTATGTCCGTTTCAAAGATATCCGTCAGAAGCTCCGGCTTCATAATATCTTCCACCGCTCCAAAAGCGGCAATTTGTCCGTTTTTCATGGCACAGATCCGATCCGAATATTGGGCTGCAAAATTGATGTCGTGGATCACGGTCAGGATGGTTCGTCCAAATTCATTGGCGGCATGCCTTAAATGCTTCATCATCTGCACGGAACGGGCAACATCTAAATTGTTCAAAGGCTCATCAAGAAGCACATATTCCGTCTCCTGACATAAAACCATTGCCACATAAGCTCTTTGCCTTTGACCTCCGGAAAGCTCGTCTAAATACCGGTTCTCCAAATCACCCAGATCTAAAAAATCAATATATTTGGAGATAATCATTTCATCTTCCTTTGTTAATCTCCCCTTGGAATAAGGAAAACGTCCAAAGCCCGCCAACTGTCTTACCGTCAGTCTGGTCACAAAATGATTTTCTTGTCGTAAAATCGTGAGAATTTTTGCCAGGTCCTCTGATTTGGATTGTGAAACATTCAGATTGGCTACCTTGATCTGGCCTTCATCCAGATTCAAAAGTCTACCAATCATTAACAGCGCCGTAGATTTTCCAGCGCCGTTTGGCCCGATTAAGGAGGTAAGACCGGCTTTTGGAATTTGAATATTTAAAGGTCCTATTTTTACTTCATCTGAATACTTTTTTTCAACATTAAGAATCTCAATCATAACGTTCCCTTTCTTAGCATGACGACTAAAAATGTAATTCCACCAAACAATTCGATGATGATAGATACAACCCCCTGGGCTCTGAATACATGATACATGAAAAAGTATGAGCCAGTTAAAACCAAAAAGCCTATGGCAAGAGCCATTGGAAACACATATCGATGATCATAGGTCGGCACTGCCTGATATGTCATGGTAGCGACTAAAAATCCGAAGAACGTAAGGGGGCCTACCAATGAGGTTGAAATAGACATCAGAACAGATACTAATACAAGAGTATAAATGACTCCTGACTTATGATGAACCCCAAGGGAAGTGCTGGTACCTTTTCCAAGGGACAGTACATTTAATTTTTTTGAATAAGCAAGAAGCAATATGGCAGTAATGATGACGATGGGTATGGCTACCGGAAAATACTCCGCATCCGCATTATTCACAGAACCAAACAATCTTGCCTGCAGCACATCAAACTCAGAAGGTGCCAGAAGCTTTCTCATAAAGGAGGATACCGACTTAAGCCCGGTTCCAATAATAATTCCCACCAAAAGCATAAGCTGCAAATTGCCATACTTTCCGGATAGCAGCCAGCCATAAAGGATTAAGCACATGAGTACCATAATCGCTACCTGAAACAGAAACGGTCCAGTCCCTTTGAATTTTATAAATACACCGGCACCAAAAAAGAACATGGTACTGGTATGTATGGTGGAGTAAAGTGCCTCAAACCCTAAAAGCGAGGGCGTGAGAATCCGGTTATTGGTACTGGACTGGAATGCAACGGTCGCTAAGCTCTGACAAACAGCAGCGATGACCATCGCAACAATGGCGGTCAGCCTCCGTTTCACAATGGGAACAAAAGAGGGAGAACCCATGGGAACCGGATTGTTATAAACCAAAAGTCCATAGGTGGCAAGAGAACCTAAAACAAAAAGTGTTATCAGCAAGATCCAATAACGCGTCTCCTCTTTCCTGGAACGAAACGCTTTGGCCGATCTGTTTCTATTATCAACTCCGGGATTCAGCCCGGTATTTTTATTCTTATCTATAAATTCGCTCATCTTAACTTCCTTTGTTTCAATAAAATCACGATAAAGATTACCGCACCCACAGTTCCAAGGATTAAAGAGACAGGGACTTCAAAAGGCATGATAAGTGTACGGGAAATAATGTCACATAGAGTAATTGCTCCCATTCCAAGCACGCATACCCAGGGCAGATTGCTCTTTAGATCATCCCCTCGATACATGGAAACAATATTTGGAACAATTAAGCCTAAAAACGGAAGATTTCCGATTACAGCCGCAACAATACCAACGGCAGCCGAAATAAGACCCGTGCCAAGTATTACAATCTTATTGTAATTTACCCCAAGGCTTGTTGCCACATCTTCTCCTAATCCGGCTAAGGTCAACCGATCCGCATAGAAAAAGATGATGATATTAATAATGACAATGAGCCATAAATACTCATAGCGTCCGATTTGGACCGGGGCAAAGGAACCTACGAACCAGGTTTGAATGCTTTGTGTCATTTGAAAAAGGAGACCAATAAAGGTGGAAATTGAGGATATGACGGCTCCCAGCATCATTCCTATGATAGGAACGATTAAAGACGAGCGAAGCTTGACCTTTCTTAAGAAAAGAAAGAAGATCATGGTACCTACAAAGGAAAAAAGGATCGCACCCGCCATTCTCTGCATCAGAGTCGGTGCCGGTATTACCAGATAAACAAAAACAAGCCCAAGGCCTGCCCATTCAATGGTGCCCGTTGTGGTAGGCTCCACCATACGATTCTGTGTAATCAGCTGTGTTACCAGTCCAGCCATGGACATGGCTGCTCCCGTGAGCATGAGCGCTGCCGTTCTTGGAACGCGTGTAATAAAAAACATCTGAAGTCCGTCCTCTTGCCCCTTGATGTCATATACCCCTGTAAAAAGTGATATGATTCCTAACATGAGGACACAGATGACTGCCAATGTAAAAGATTTTGTCCATGTCTTATTAGAACAATTCTGGGGCTGAGAATTCTCAGCCCCTGTCATTTTATTGATTTGATTTTTCCGCATTTTGGTATACATCCTTTATCCTACTTGGTTAAAGATTTGGCAAGGTTATCAAATAACTCTATAAAAGTCTGTATGGATTCGTTGGTATATGTATCATTTGGTGCATATACTACCTGTCCCTTGGTAATAGCTGTTGTGTTTTGAAGCGCTGGAGAATTGTTTATTACATCCTGAGCGGGAACTGCATCCTTTGTAGAAGAGATTGCTGCATCACGGTCCAGTACAAAGATCCAGTCAGGATTGCTCTGTGCAATTGCTTCCACAGATATATCATCTCCCTGATGGTCAGATGTGGCACCGCTCACTTCTAAGGCTGATGTCCAGCCAAAGACCTCATACAAAGGACCCCATACACGACCGGAAACAGGTGCTGAAAAACCAATGTCTCCACCGGAAACTACAACACTCATAATTTTGTCGGTTCCATTATAGGCAGATTTTGCCTTCTCAATTGCCTGGTCAAAATCAGCATTCAATTTTTCCGCTTCTTCATTCTTATTAAAAATCTTACCTAATGTGATGGTGGAATCTTTCAGACCATTTGTAAAACTTTCGCCAGACTTACCGGCTTCTTTTGAAATCTGGAAGCTAAGATCAACTACCGCAGCATTTGGTACCAATTTCTTTATCTCTTCATAATAACTGGAAAATCTTTGACCCACGATTACAAGCTCAGGATCTGCTGCTGCTATGATTTCAAGATTAGGCTCACTGTGGTTTCCAATATCCTGAACCTCACTGTCTGCTACATAGGAGGAATCTGCAGGCATAACTCCTTTTGGAACTGCTGCTAACTTAATTCCCCAATCGGATAAGGTTTCAAAGGTTCTGTTATCCAATGCTACCACTGTCTTTGGATTGACTGGAACAGTAACCGTTCCATGAATATCAGTAACTTCCACCGTTTTCGCTTCTGCTGCTGTGGTTTCTGCTGCTGTTGTTTCAGCGGATTCACTTGCGCTGGTTTCCGTAGAAGTTGTGTTATTACTCTTGCTTTGACAACCCGTAAGTGCTAAAGCAAATACTGCTGCTAAGACAGTTAACTTGGGTAAAAATGATTTTCTCATAATATCCTCCTAATTATGTTATCATGGGTAAATTACGACTTGCAGTTTTATAGACTAATTTATATTAGTCTCAACTAACTCATTCCGCAGTTTACCATATCAGACCATAATTGTCAACCGCCCGCTTTTCTTCCCCTTATTTTATTGCTCCACCATGGAAATAGCATTCATATACAGGCTGATTTTTATAACTGATTTCTTCGTGGCCCTGAAACCAATCCATATCACCAGTCAGCTTGCAACGATAGATATAATCATTTTCCTGATAAAAGGCTGGCCCGCGAAATGGCTTATCTTCCGGAACCAGAAGGAGAGCTGCTTTTGCCGCATAGGTTTCCTTTTTTGCCTGAATCATGAATTTGACTACTTCTTCTTTTTCATATGGAACCTGAGTGACCAAAGCGGTGGTACAGTTGTTGTTATCCTTCACCAGATGGTCGATGGTCACCCTGAAATATTCTGAAATTGCAATGATATTTGAGATATCAGGATATGCCTGCCCGCTCTCCCACTTTGCAATGGCCTGCCTGGATACATTTAGATGCTCTGCCAGATCCTCCTGAGTGAGACCCTTACTCTTTCTTAATACAAATAATTTTTCTGAAAAAATCACTGGAACTTACCTCCTCGCTTTTTTAATATATTATCATAGAGCGGTGCCGTTCTTACATGACCTTACCGTTGCATTTTTGCTACGCTTTATTGCTTTTATCTAAAAATCACTTTATTTTACATGTATTTGCATTAACGGTTGCAGAAAATCGGAATTTTTATTATAATTTCACCATAAGAAACCATAAATGAAACCAATGGAACCCATCACCATATAAGAAAGGATATGACAATATGGAAAAGATCACAAGCTTTACCATTAACCATTTAAAGCTTCTTCCTGGCATCTACGTCTCCAGAAAAGACCAGGCTGGGGACGCGCTTATTACTACATTTGATATCCGCATGACCCGCCCTAATTTTGAACCGGTGATGAATACCGCAGAGATTCACACCATTGAACACCTGGGTGCTACCTTTTTAAGAAATCATGAAACCTACAGCGAAAAAGTAATCTACTTTGGACCAATGGGATGCCGCACCGGCTTTTATCTTCTTCTTAGCGGAGATTATAAATCAAGAGATATTGTACCTCTTATCACAGAGATGTATGAATTTATCCGTGATTTTGAAGGAGAGGTTCCAGGAGCTTCTGCAAGAGACTGTGGAAACTATTACGATATGAACCTTAACATGGCGAAATACTTAGCCAGAAAGTTCCTTGATACTGTCCTTTATGGGATTGAAGATGAACATCTTCTTTATCCGGAATCATAATCCATTCTCCCCGCTTCGGCGGGGGAATTTTTGTAACTGATAAAACTTGACCATTTAGGTACAGTATGTTAATCTTATAACGTGGAGGTGTTACATGCTGATAACGAAAGAATGTGACTACGCAATACGCATTATCCGGGCACTGTCAAATGGGGAGACAGACAGCATTCCATCCATCAGTGAGAGAGAACAGATTACTCCTGCCAATGCCTACAAGATTGCCAGAAAGCTTGAAAAATCGGGTTATATTAAAAGCTTTCGCGGAAGTGCAGGGGGATATGCCTTAAATTGCGATTTGGAAACAACAACTTTATACGATATTATCACAGTGATTGACCCAAAGATGGTGCTGATTGAATGCATGCAGGCCGGTTACGATTGCCCTGTCCATTCCCATAAACGCCCATGTCACGTCCATCGGGAATTCGCAAGAATCCAAAAGAATTTAAACCAGGATTTAAAGAAATTTTCCCTGGCTAAAATTTTGGCTGAATAATTTTTTGGCCGAATCTATACTAAAATAGTAAAGTTTCACAAGGAGGAAGAAAATGAATCAATGTTATGGATGCAACACGTGTGAAAGCGCTGACAAGCCACTGGAAAAATTTATTTCCGCACTGCCGATGGAAACATCCCATCACCGTGTGGAAAAACAGAGTACGAAATGCGGTTTCGGACTCCAGGGCGTATGCTGCCGCCTTTGTGCCAACGGCCCATGCCGGATTACTCCAAATGCTCCTAGAGGAATCTGCGGTGCTGATGCGGACACCATCGTGGCAAGAAACTTTTTAAGAGCGGTTGCCTCAGGAAGCGGCTGCTACATACATGTAGTGGAAAACACTGCACTCAATTTAAAGAAGACAGCTCAGGCAAAAGGCGAACTAAAGGGAATGGAATCCTTAGAGCATTTGGCGGAGCTTTTTGGCGTTGATGAGGCAGATGTTTACAAGAAGGCAGAAAAGATTGCCGATGCGGTTCTCTCTGATCTCTACAAGCCGGAATACGTGGAAATGGAGCTGACCGAAAAGGTTGCCTATGCTCCCCGCGTAGCACGCTGGAAAGAGCTTGGCATTATGCCAGGAGGTGCTAAAAGTGAAGTGTTTAAAGGGGTTGTTAAATGCTCCACCAACTTAAACTCCGATCCTCTTGATATGCTGGTTGACTGTTTACGCCTTGGTATTTCCACCGGTATCTACGGACTTACACTGACAAACCTGTTAAATGACGTTTTGCTGGGACAGCCGCAGCTTCGTATGGCTCCTGTTGGTCTTCGTGTCATTAATCCGGATTACATAAATATCATGATTACCGGCCATCAGCATACCATTTTTGTGGATTTACAGGAAAAGCTCATCTCTCCTGAGGCTGTGGCTAAGGCAAAGGCGGTTGGTGCCAAGGGCTTTAAGCTGGTCGGCTGTACCTGTGTGGGTCAGGATCTCCAGTTAAGAGGCGCGCTTTATCCAGAAGTATTTGACGGCCATGCAGGCAATAACTACACCAGCGAAGCCGTTCTTGCCACTGGTGCCATTGATGCAGTCCTCTCTGAATTCAACTGTACCCTTCCTGGCATTGAGCCGATTTGTGATGAATTAAAGATCAAGCAGATCTGCCTTGATGATGTGGCTAAGAAATCAAATGCAGAGCTGATGAAATTTGATTTCGAGCACAGGGAAGAACAGAGCGAAAAGATCATTGATAAGGTCATTGAAGCTTATACGGAAAGACGTGGTATCGTTCCTCTTAATTTATTACCGGAACACGGAAACGACAATACCTTAACCGGTGTCAGCGAGGGTTCCCTTCGAAACTTCTTAGGCGGAAACTGGAAGCCGCTCATCGACCTTATTGTGGCTGGTAAGATCAAAGGAATTGCAGGCATTGTAGGCTGTTCTAACTTAACCGCTGGCGGCCATGATGTGCTGACGGTGGAGCTGACAAAGGAACTGATCAAAAGAGATATCATTGTCCTGACTGCCGGCTGTTCTTCCGGCGGTATTGAAAACTGCGGTCTTATGACTCCGGAAGCGGCTGAGCTTGCCGGTCCTAATTTAAGAGAGGTATGTAAATCTCTTGGAATTCCTCCTGTACTGAACTTCGGCCCTTGTCTTGCCATCGGACGTCTGGAAATCGTGGCGACGGAAATTGCGGCTGAGCTTGGCGTAGATCTTCCGAAGCTTCCTCTGGTTCTTTCTGCTGCCCAGTGGCTGGAAGAGCAGGCAATTGCAGACGGCTGCTTTGGCCTTGCCCTTGGACTTCCTCTTCACTTAGGCTTACCGCCATTTGTAACCGGAAGTGACGTAGCTGTTAAGGTCCTGACAGAAGGCATGAAGAGCCTGACTGGCGGACAGGTGATCATTAATCCGGATGCAAAGGAAAGTGCTGATATCCTGGAAACAATCATCATGGAGAAGCGTGAGGGTCTTAATATATAGGAGGTTGGCTTATGAAACGGATATTCATTGATGCAGCCAAATGCGACGGCTGCAAGAATTGTTTTATAGCTTGCATGCAGGCACACCGGACGGATGGGGGTTCCGTCTACGACTTAAAGCTTTCCGATCCTCATAATGAATCCCGCAATCACATCGAAAAAGGCAGAAACGGGGGCTACACCCCAATCTTTTGCCGTCATTGTGACCAGCCGGAATGCGTGATGTCCTGTATGAGCGGGGCACTTACAAAGGATAGGGAAACAGGACTGGTGCTTTATGATGAATCCGCATGCGGTTCCTGCTTTATGTGCGTGATGAACTGCCCTTACGGAGTGTTAAAGGCGGACACCAGCACAAAGACTAAGGTAATTAAATGCGATTTCTGTGCAGACAAGGGATTTTCTCCCAGCTGCGTAAAATCATGCCCAACGGGTGCGATCTATGTAGAGGAGGTGCAGGGATGACTCATGTAATTATCGGTGTAGGGGCTGCCGGAATCACCGCAGCAAAGACCATCCGAGAGCTGGAGCCTGATGCCAGGATCATTATGATATCTCCAGATGAATATGTGCACTCCCGGTGTATGCTTCATAAATATTTAAGCCATGAACGGGATGAAAAAACTCTTTCATTTATACCGGAAAACTTTTTTGATGCTTCCCGCATCAACTGGATTCAGAAAAAGGCAGTATCCATTGATACGGCCCGTCAGGAGGTGATACTTGAGGATGAATCAAGAACTGCATACGACCGTCTCCTCATCGCCACTGGTGCTGATAGCGTGATCCCTCCTATTATGAATTTCAGGGAGGCCAAAAATGTATTTGGACTTCGTAATCTTTCCGATGCTCAGAACATCAGAGCCTGTTCCGAAAAAGCCAGCAAAATCCTGATTGTGGGCTCCGGGCTTGTTGGTATGGATGCGGCTTATGCCTTCCTGGAACAGGGAAAGGACGTGACCGTGCTTGAAATGGCAGACAGGATTCTTCCAAAGCAGCTTGATGAGACGGCTGGAAAAGCCTATCAGAAGCTGTTTGAAGAGCATGGGTGCAAATTCATCCTTGGCAGGAAAACCGTTTTAAGCACCATGCCGGAAACCGATGAGATCACCTCTGTCATGCTTGATGACGGATCTCTCATTGAATGCGATATGGTTGTGGTGGCTGCTGGTGTCAGTCCTTCGGTTTCCTGTATCAAAGGAAGTGACATTGCAATTGACCGGTTTATTCAGGTGGATGATTATTTAAGGACTTCCTGTGACCATGTGTATGCTGCGGGAGATGTGAACGGAATCGCCGGAATCTGGCCGAATGCCATGAAACAGGGTAAGACTGCTGCTTATAATATGTGCGGTCAGAGCATGATTTACGAAGACAAATACGGTATGAAAAACACCATGAATTTTTATGGACTCACCACTCTTTCTCTTGGAGACGGCATTGCGAAAGAGGGAGATCAGGTTATTGTTCGGGAAGATTCTGAAAGCTATAAGAAGGCCATTCTTAGGGATGGCTGCTTAACGAGTATTCTAATTCAAGGCCCTATTGATTACTCCGGGATATATCAGTACCTGATTAAGAATCGTATTTGCCTGGATTCTGTAAAGACCGATATCTTCCATCTTTCCTTTGCGGATTTTTATGGGATTGATGGGACCGGGCAGTTTACGTATCAGGCGGCAGGGATTTAAAGAAAATCCGCCCCTATAGAGGACAATATAAAAAATCCTCTATAGGGGCATTTTGTTATCATTAACCTTATCCCTTAAAGCTCGAACTCTGCCTTTAACTTCTCATATCTGGCTTTTTCTTTCTCAGCCACCTCGAAAAGAGGATTGTAAAAGCAATGCTGCATCACATCCCCATCAATCAATACTTCAGAAAAAGAATCATGGGTCTTTCCTTTGCTGCTGTGATGATAGATAGCATTGCATATCAAGTCCATTTCCTGTGGTTCAAACGCGGAAAAAGACTCCAAAATCTCCCTTGCCATGACTGAGCCTTTATGGGCGTGGTCCCTGGTATCCATGGTGGTATAGGAATAGATATCATGAAGCATACCTGCAATTGCTGCCAGCTCTGCATTTTCTTTCCGTTTCATGGCAATTAGGGTACAGGCCTGAGAGACTCCGTATAAATGCATGTAACCGCACCTTCTGTATTCTGGGTCCGGTATCTTAAGCAGCATTTCATCTACGTATTCTCTGACTTTTTCTATTCTGTTCATGCTTTTTCTCCTTGTATTCCTCTTTTGTAAGATTTCAAAGAGTATACCATTTTTTCGTAACGCATGCAAGGTAAGGCCTCCCCCCATCACAGTCACTCTCAGAAAATACCAGTGTACTTGCCCCCTGTGGTGAGGTACAATAAACTAAAAAAATAAGGGGTACATACAATGTCAAATTTCTATCGGAATAAAGATGATTCTTATCAGTATGGCTTAGCTACAGGCCTTTGTATTGGTCTGATTATTGGGGCAGTGATTAATAATCTTGGAATAGGGTTGATATTCGGTCTTTCCCTGGGATTGCTCTATGACAAGGGGTTCTTTAAGAAACGGTAACAGGATAATACGGCAGGCATGAAACCATTCATGCCTGCCGTATTTTTTCGTTATGTTATGCTTAAATGGCCAGAACACAGGCCTTGGACTGCCTAGTCACTCTATTTCATAAAAGACATACTATAACATAGAAATACGTATTTCTAATGAGAATGTGAGGGGGCGTTTTTATGGCTAACTATAAACCGATTGCGAAAACTATTTTGGCCTCTGTTGCAGATTCCGGACAAGTGATTGTTGCAAAACTTTCCACAACCAGCTGGGGTCTTTTGTTGCTTAGAGGTACTGCTGTCTTTAGCAATACCATTTTAAGGAGCGGTGCTGTTGCCATTTGGGAGAGCACAAAACCAACCACAGAAGAGCCAGATCTTGTAACATTTACAGATGCTAACGCAAACTATGGTATCACAACCAGAGCCGGCGTCATACTTCGGTTGAAATTTTACAGTAAGTAATCACTTAGGGGTGTCCAGTCACGGTGTAAGGACACCCCTATTAAGGAGGTAGAGAACGTTGTCAAACTTATGTTTTACAGGCGGTCAGCTCATCTGTTCCGGAGTTGTGACCGCTGATGCAGTGGCTCCCGGCAGTTCTTTACTGCTTCTTACGGGAACCGTTTACAGTCCATCAGGAATCCCTCTTTCCGGAGCCGCAGTTGAAATTCTATCCTACCATCCTGACAATCCTGATGAAGTGGTCCGGTTGGGACTCTCCTTTACCCTTTCAGACGGAACCTATGCACTCTCTCTTCCCAGAATTCCCGGCAGACAATATGAACTTCGGGCATTTTCGTCCATATGAAAAAAGCCAAAAGGGCGACATTTTATGGAGGATACTATGAAAAAAGTCAAAACTTCAGATGGATACTTCGTCTACCGTATAAAAAAAGACCGGCAGTATCATTTACTGGCAGACAGTGCCAGCTACAGAAACAGCATTAAGGATCTTTTAAATACACTAAGTGATTTAAAATTTGATTCCCTGATTTTTTTATTTGGAATTGATACAGGCGATTATCTGCCGGAATTAAAAAAGGTGCTATGCCCAAAGAATCAAGTCATTATATTTGAACCGAATCTCACCATATACCGCAGCTTTTCCAATGATCCGGGGGACAACATAAAGCTGGTGTACTATAAGGAAGATGTGGTAAAAAAGATATTTGAAGAAAGTATTAACTTAAAGAACATTAACAATATTTATTTCTTTTCCTTTGGTAATTACAGTACCGTATATAAAAAGGAGCACGACAGGCTTATTGAGCATCTGGACTGGACGATTATAAAATCCGCTTCCCAGGTATCCTTAGCCAGGCGCTTTAAGAAAGTATTTATTAAAAATATGATTGCCAACATGAAGATAATTGACCAGTCCACCCCCATTCACCACTACCTGTTTTCCAATGCAGGGGTACCAGCCATCGTGGTATCGGGAGGGCCTTCTCTTGATCAGAACATAGAGGTCATGAAAAAACACAAAGACAGGTTAAAGGATTGCTTTATTATTACGGGAAGCAGAACCGTAGATGCGCTGATCAAAAATGGAATTACCCCTGATCTCATTGTGTCGGTGGATCCGGTGGATGCCAACTTTGATATGATGAAGGAGCATTTGGATCTTACGGTGCCTCTTGCCTTTTATGAGTACAGCAACCGGTATCTTATGAAACATTATAAGGGAGAAAAAATCTTTATCTCCCTGCTGCTTTCCCACACCGTAAAAGGAATGGAGCATTTAAAGGCCGTCTACTGCGGCGGCTCTGTTTCACATGCCTGCATTGACATCGCTGCTATGCTTGGCTGCTCTCCCATTTTGCTGATCGGTCAGGACCTGGCATATACGGACCAGAAGCATCATGCGGACAGTGCTACCTTTCTCTATGACAGCACCATAAACTATGCACCCCAGACCCTGGCAAAGGACATAAACGGTCAATGGGTTGGTTCTACAGTGACTCTTGATTATTTCAGAAAAAACTTAGAGCTTTATATCAATCAATACAAGGACCATCCCTTTATCCGCTTCATTAACTGCTCCTACGGTGCTGAAATAAAAGGGGCCCCTCACAAGGAGCTTGATGAGATGCTAGGTCACGGTGATTTCTCAAAGAAAAAGGTACCTTTTCTTCCCAGTCATGAACTGACCCTGGATTCAAAGGATATTATTAAGTCCCTGTTGGAGTTTTTAGAGGATTCTATCATCAAGACAGAACAGGGCCTGGAGCTATGTGAGACCATACGTCTGGAGAATGAGACCAAATCTCTTGTTGAAGTTGAGGAGGATGACATTGACCTTCAGCGTATCCTCTATATCCTGCATCTGGTAAACAGCTTTGAGAACCACCCCTACACCAGTTACCTTGGGGGATATTACAGTGAATTTCTGTATGAAATAAAGGAGGAGCATAATTCCATGCTGGCAAAGGACTTTGAACATCTGACTTCTGACCTTCAATATCAGGCCAACTTCTTCTATGAGTATTTTTCAAAGCTCCATGAGATTTTAACAGAGATCAGGGATACTGCCCGTTCTACGGTATCAGAATTTTATGAATCGCATATAGTTTAATAAATCTGCCGGAAGGAAAGAGGATTTGTATGGAACAGGAAAATAAGAACGAGATCATCGATGGTAAATACAAAGAAATAAAGATCAATAAAATGATCGTAAACGGCAAAGAGCAGGAAGGCAATATCATTCGCGGGGAGGACACCAAAAACCTGCAGGAATTAAATGTAACGGTTTATACCCAAAACGAGTAAGGGTGTAAGGAGGGGGGAGTTTCAATGGACGGTCCCAGAAGGAACACATTTATGATCCGGGGCTCCAAGCTTCTGCCATGGAGGGAAAATCACTATAATTTTCATCTAAGCCGGGATCATCACCAGATCATAAAAGGAACGGTATATTCAGAGGAGGGGACCCCCTGCGCCGGTGCTTCCATCATGCTTACTCAAATCGATGAAGCCAACCAGGAACGTCTTGTCCTTGGCTATGCCGTGACCGATGAGGCCGGGCAGTATCTTTTTTCCCTTGAAGCAAAGCCGCAGATGAAGTATGAGCTGACGGTCTATGCTCCCCTCATAACAAACCAGAAGGAGGACTCTTCTTGAGCGGTTATACTGAACTGATTATTCCACCAGACAAATTTAATAATCGTAACGTGGCTCAGGCGGTAATCACCATGGAAGCCTCCTGTGAAGTATTATTAACGGGTACTGTATTAAATCCACAATGCCAGGCTATTGAAGGTGCCGTAGTCCGCATCACTGCGATCAGCATCTTAAAGCAGAAAACGCTTCTCGGTTATGTCTTAACCAACCAGTTCGGCGAATTTGCGGTTGCTGTTTTAAAAAATCCCCAGATTGATTATCAGCTTGATATGTTTGAGCCGGTTCAGAGCATTTAAGAAGGGGGAGTCTTATGGCACATGCAATCATTCGCGGCCTGGTCCGGCACACCAACCGCGCCCCTGTTGTGGGAGCCGTAGTGATCCTGGAGCGGCTGGTCCCTGTGTTTAACGAGGAACGAAAGGAAGAAGACTTATCAAGCGTTTATCTGGGGCATACCCTGACCAATCGGTATGGAGAATTCTGCTTTGCCGTTTCTGACAGAACGAGCACGTATCGTGTCAAAATATTTGATAACAGCCACGGAGAAGGGAGAAATCCATGAAAAAGGTGCTGGTCACCGGAGCCGATGGTTTTATCGGAAGCCATCTTACCGAAGAGCTGGTCTTAAAGGGGTTTAAAGTCAGGGTACTTGCTTATTACAACTCCTTTAACAGCTATGGCTGGCTGGATACCCTGCCAGCTTCTATAAGAAATGAAATCGAGATTATAAGCGGAGATATCAGAGACCCCAATGGGGTAAGGGCCTGTCTTTCCAGTATTGATTCTGTCTTTCATCTGGCAGCCCTCATTGCCATTCCCTACAGCTATCAGTCTCCAGATTCCTATGTAGATACCAATGTAAAAGGGACCTTAAATGTCCTTCAGGCAGCCAAAAGCCTGGGGACCGGTAAGGTGCTCATTACCTCAACCTCAGAGGTCTACGGAAGTGCGGACTACGTTCCCATTGATGAAGCTCATCCAAAAAAGGCCCAATCCCCCTATGCCGCTACGAAAATAGGGGCAGACCAGCTTGCTCTGTCCTTTTACCGCAGCTTTTCCCTGCCGGTGACCATTGTCCGTCCCTTTAATACCTACGGACCAAGGCAATCGGCCAGAGCTGTAATACCAACCATTATCAGCCAGCTTCTGGCTGGAAAAAAAGAGATTTATCTGGGCAGCCTTACGCCTACCAGAGATTTTAATTATGTAAAGGATACAGTAAACGGCTTCATAGAAATAGAACGCTCCCCTGAAACCATGGGAGAAGAAATCAACATAGCAAGCGGCAAGGAAATCTCCATCGGGGACCTGGCAGAGGAACTCATACGCCAGATCAATCCAGAAGCCAGAATCCTTTGCGAGGATCAAAGGCTTCGACCGGAAAAGAGTGAGGTAACAAGGCTTCTTGGCTCCAATGAAAAGCTGACCCGTCTCACCCAATGGAAGCAGGAATACCCTCTCTCCGTTGGTCTTCAAAATACCATTCAGTGGATCAAAGAGAATGGGGACCGTTTCCGGACAGACCAGTACATTGTTTAGACCAGTCGAAAGGGAGTCATATGATACCGTTATCCGTTCCTGTTTTAAAAGGAAATGAAAAGAAATATCTGGACGATGCCATCACAAGCGGCTGGGTCTCTACCGCTGGCAGCTATGTGACCCGTTTTGAAAGGGAAATGGCAGACTACTTAAAGGTTCCAAACACCGCCGCAGTACAAAGCGGTACGGCAGCCCTCCACCTGGCTATGCTTCTTTCCGGCATTAAAAGGGATGAGGAGGTCATCGTTCCCACACTCACCTTTATTGCCGCAGTCAATCCTGTGACATACTTAGGCGCTCATCCCATCTTTATGGACTGCGACCATACCCTGAATATGGACTTGGAAAAGCTGGAGATGTTTCTAAAAACAGAGTGCACCAAAACTCAGGAAGGCCTTTTAAACCGTTCTACGGGGCGGATCATAAAGGCTGTTGTCATTGTTCATGTCTTTGGCAGCATGGCTGATATGGAAACCCTTCTGAGCTTGTGTAAGGAGTACCGTCTAAAGCTGATTGAAGATGCAACGGAAGCACTTGGAACCAAATACACTGAAGGAAGCTTAAAAGGCAGGTTTGCAGGCACCATAGGAGATTTTGGCGCTTATTCCTTTAACGGCAATAAGATAATCACCACTGGCGGAGGCGGTATGATCACTGCCAGAAATGAGGAGGATTTAAAAAAGGCTGTATATTTATCGGCACAGGCTAAGGATGATCCCTTCCACTACATTCATCATGAAGTCGGTTATAACTACCGTATGACCAATCTCCAGGCAGCCTTAGGCGTGGGACAGCTGGAATGTCTGGAAGAGTACATTGAAAAAAAGAGAGAGAACTACGGTTATTACAAAAGCTTATTAAAGGACAGAGACGATGTCTCACTTCTTTCATTTTGCGAAAAGGCCAGAAATAACCATTGGTTTTATTCCCTGCTCTTAAATAACCACAAATCTGGGCGGGATGAACTTATGACCAGGTTAAGGGAATCCGGCATTGAAACAAGACCCATCTGGAAGCTTATTCACACCCAGACCATGTATAAGGACTGTCAGGCGTATTATATTGAGAAAGCACCCTTTTACCAGAGCAATTTGATCAATCTTCCTTGCAGCGTAAACCTTAAGGAAGCTGACATGAATTTTATTGTTAAGACCCTGAATGAAGGGTGATTACCGGAAGGAGGATGGTTTACATGGACGTAAAGAAATTCTCAATTTCACCAGATGATTCCATCAAAACAGCAATCCGTCAGTTAGATAAAACGGCGAAGAAACTCCTGGTGGTAGTTCGAAATGACAAGCTGGTGGGGGTAATTACGGACGGAGACATCCGGCGCTGGATCCTAAAAAACGAAAATCTATCCATGGCCGTAAGCCGCATTATGAACACCTCTCCTATCGTTATTACACGGTCAGAAACTCCCCTGGCCCTTGATATCATGAGAGAGAAAAAGATTGAAGGACTTCCACTTGTAAATGAACACATGGAGGTTGTGGATATTTTATTCTGGAACGAACTGAATTCCTCCAAGGAAAGGATAACAGAGGGCAAAAAGGTTCCTGTGGTCATCATGGCAGGAGGAAAGGGCTCCAGACTCTATCCTTATACTAAAATCATACCAAAACCCTTAATTCCCATTGGGGATACCCCCATCGTGGAACGAATCATGAATCAGATGATGTCTTACGGTTTTACGGAATTCTATCTCACGGTGAACTACCGAAAAGAACTGATTAAAGCGTATTTTAACGATGATGACCGTTATCATCTTAACTTTATAGAAGAAAAGGAGCCACTTGGCACCGCTGGCTCTCTCTCACTTTTAAAAGACAAAATTACAGACAGCTTCTTTGTCAGCAACTGTGATATTTTAGTAGACGTAAATTACGAAAAGCTCCTTGACCATCATATCAAAAATGAAAATCAGATCACCGTAGTCACTGCTATGAAAAATTATGAAGTTCCTTATGGTGTAGTTTCACTGGATGAAGAAGGCCGCATACAGGCCTTAAATGAAAAGCCCAGCTATGAATTTCTCGTCAGCACCGGTCTGTACGTTCTGGAAAAAGGTGTTTTAAACACTCTCCCGGAAGGAGCCCCATTTGATATGCCGGATCTGATCCGCCTCTGTCTGCAAAACGGGAAGAAAGCAGGTGCGTATCCGGTAATGGACAGCACCTGGCTTGACATGGGGGAATTCAGTGAAATGAGAAAAATGGCGGAGCGTATGAAGCTATGAAAAAAAAGCTGATACTGATTGGGGGAGGCGGCCATGGAGAAAGCGTCATTGATTCCATTCGTTCTGCCAATGAATACGATATCATTGGTATTCTGGACCAAACCCTTGAGGCAGGCACAGCCATTTCAGGCGTTCCAGTTCTGGGAACCGATGAACTCCTGTCTGACCTTTGCCATCAAGGAATTTCTTACGGTGTCATAGCCGTAGGTAGTCTGGGAGACCCCCGTCCAAGAATCCGGATTTATGAGACCTTAAAGCAAAACGGGTTAGTGTTGCCTAACATCATAGATAAAAGTGCAGTTCTATCTCAGAATGTATCAATGGGGGAAGGCAGCTTTATTGGCAAGGGTGTTATCATTGGGGCCGGGGCGGTTCTTGGTAAAGGCTGCATCATTAACACAGGAGCAATTATAGAGCATGGTGCAAGCATCGGAGATTTTGTTCACATAGCCCCTGGCTGCGTTCTGTGCGGCAATGTGTCCGTGGGGGAACATACTCACATTGGAGCCGGAACCACAGTCATTCAAAATATCACCATAGGAGACAATACCATGATCGGGGCCGGAAGTCTCGTATTAAGGAATATTTCTTCCCATACTCTGGCTTTCGGAAAGCCTGCAAAGGAGGTCGGTGTTTATGAACAGAGTTATGATTATCGCCGAAGCAGGGGTAAACCATAATGGAGATTTGGATACAGCCAAAGGGCTGGTGGATGCAGCAAGGGAAGCGGGAGCAGATGCAGTGAAATTTCAGACCTACCGCACCGAGCTTTTGGCTGTCAGGGACGCAATAAAAGCAGAGTATCAGTACCGGAACACAGGGAAAAATCTCTCCCAATATGAAATGCTGAAAGAACTGGAACTATCCTATGACAGCTTCAAAGAACTTTCTCTTTATTGTACTTCCCGCAATATCATGTTCTTATCTTCCCCATTTGACGAAACAAGCATGGAATATCTGGATCAGCTAGGAGTTGAAATCATAAAAATCCCCTCCGGAGAAATTACGAATTATGGGTACTTAAAGAAAGCTGCTTCCTTACAAAAACCAATCATTCTCTCCACTGGCATGTCTACCATGGAAGAGATTGGGGAGGCACTGAATCTTCTTGATGAGAGCGGTCAGGATATCACTCTGCTCCACTGCACCAGCGCTTATCCCACTCCAATGGAGGAAGTGAACTTAAATGCCATGTCCCATATTAGGCAAGAATTTTCAAGAAATATTGGCTACTCCGACCATACCATGGGAATCGAGGTCGCCATTGCCGCTGCTGCCCTGGGTGCCTGCGTCATTGAAAAGCATATGACCCTAGATAAGACCATGCCCGGACCAGACCACAGACTGAGCCTGGAGCCAGCTGAATTCAGACTTATGACAGACAGCATAAGAAACATTGAGATAGCTTTGGGAAACGGATATAAGGAACCATCGAAGGAAGAATGTAAAAACCGGGACCAGGTGAGAAAGTTTCTGGTAGCCTCCAGGGACATAAAAAAAGGGGAGCCGTTTACCATGGATAATCTATGCGCCAAGCGCTGTTCCCCTGGAATCTCTCCCATGAGGCTTAAAGCCCTCCTTGGGACGCCTTCTGACAGGGATTATAAAATGGATGAAAGGATTATTAAATGAAGCGGTTATGCGTGGTAACAGGCAGCCGGGCGGAGTACGGTCTATTAACTCCAGTCATCCGTAAAGCCATGGCCGATCCTGATATAAAGCTTCAAATGGTAGTAACCGGTGCTCACATGGATTCCAGATTTAGTTCCCCTTACCGGGACATGGAGCTGGACGGGATAACCATAGATGAAACCGTGGAAATGAATCTGGCCAGCGACACTTCCTATGGAATCTGTAAGTCAATGGGCCTTGAGCTCATTGGTATTTCTAAGGCGTATGAGAGGTTAAAGCCGGATATGATGCTGCTTTTAGGAGACCGCTATGAGATCTTTACCGCTGCAAGCGCTGCCGCCATTTGCCGGATTCCCATTGCCCATATTCATGGCGGGGAGCTGACAAGGGGCGCTTTTGATGACTGCATGAGGCATGGAATTACCAAAATGAGCTACCTTCATTTCACCAGTACAATGGAATATAGGAAACGGGTGATACAACTGGGAGAAGCGCCGGAGAGAGTCTTTTACGTTGGAGCTCTGGGTGTGGAAAGGCTTAAGGAGCTGTCTTTCCTCTCCAAAAAGGAACTGGAGGAGTCCTTAAATCTTTCCCTTGGATCTGAACTTGCCCTGATCACATTTCATCCTGCCACACTGGAATCAAAGAGTGTCGAAGAACAAATTAAGCCACTGTTTCAAGCCCTGGATTCTCTTCCCTCTTTGTTTACCATATTTACTGGAAGCAATTCAGATACAGGTGGAAGTCGTATCAATGAATTGGCTGCCGATTATGCAAAATGCCACCCGGAACGGGCTGCTTTTTTTACGTCTCTTGGCTCACTTCGGTATTTAAGTCTTATGAGCCACTGTCAGGTGGTCATCGGAAACTCTTCCAGCGGAATTATCGAGGCTCCCAGCCTTAAGGTCCCGACCGTGAACATCGGTACCAGACAAATGGGGCGGGTGATGGCAGATTCTGTGATCAGTTGTGATGATACTTATGACGGCATTCTATCAGCCATTCACAAAGCAATGGAAGTTGACTGGGTAAATCCCTCCCTCCATAATCCTTATGAATGTCCGAGTACCAGCGGAAGAATAATTTCTGAAATAAAGAAGGCGTTTCAAAATGGGATTCAACTGGAGAAGGAATTTTATGATATCGATTGGAGTTTGTAATGTATGAGAATAAACGGTTTTTAGCATTTATACCAGCCAGAAGCGGTTCCAAGGGACTGCCCAATAAGAACATTCTGGAGCTAAATCATAAGCCACTCATGGCATATACCATAGAGGCCTGTAAAAAAGCCGGAATTTTTGACGATATTGTTGTCTCTACAGACTCGGAGCAGTATAGGGATATCGCGAATCAATGGGGCGCATCTGCCCCATTTTTAAGGCCTGCATGGCTTTCAGGGGATAAAGCTGCCACAAAGGACGTGATCATTCATGGAATCAAAGAGATGGAACGACTGGGAAAGACGTATGATTATATCATGCTGCTCCAGCCTACATCTCCCTTGAGAAATGAAATGCATATAAGGGATAGCGTGAAACGTTACTTTAAAACAGGGGCAGACACCATAGTCAGCGTATGTCCCTTTGACTGTAACTGTTATCTGGCTGTGACCCTTAAGGAATCTGGTGAAATTGGGATTCCATCTCTTCATGATAGACAGATAAGAAGACAGGATGTCTCATCAGGATATCGGTTGAATGGGGCTGTCTATCTTACCTCTGTGCCATTTTATTTAAAGCACAAAAGCTTTTATGCAGGGACCACCTATCCTTATTTTATGGACCCGCTACATTCCATTGATATTGACGATGAGTATGAGTTTTATCTGGCGGAGCTGCTTTTAAAAAATGGGGTACCTGAACATTTAAATGAAACATAAGATTATAAGAAATTGAAATAGATATGGTTGTATTTTCAGCTGTAGCTACAGCTACATCTTCATTGGCATTTATTTATGTAAACTGTTTCATAACAGCCGCATATTTTTTATTCTGTATCCCAAAAAATCATACAAAAAAACGGCTGGCGAAAAAATAGAGATAGTCAGCCGTTTGTAGATAAATATCTTATGAAGCAATAATATCTTTCCTATGATATGCGATTTAGTTGTTATCCTGGTTCAAACTAGTATTCCTGTAAGTCAAATCATCTCGTGTCTCAAATCCCAGACCTTCCCAGAATTGATTCCCTAGCTCATTGGTGGAATACACGACCAGTGCAGCCTTATTTATATTCTGCTGTTTCAATGCTTCAAGCACCCGATTCACCAAAGCACTTCCGATTCCTTTTTTCCGATAGTTTTCTTTAACGGCAGTATGATAGATATAGCCTCTTCGTCCATCATGACCGCATAAAATCACTCCTGCCAAATCACCTTCATACTCAGCCACAAAACAAGTGTATGGATTTCGCAACAAGAACTGGTTGATTCCTTCCCTAGAGTCATCTAAACTGCGCATTCCCATTCCAGATGTGGTACACCATAAATGGTTCACCAAATCATAATCTTCTATCTTCATTAAGCGAATTTGATACATTTCATACCTCCATTTCTATTCAACTGAATATGTTAATGGGATAACTGTCCAGGTCGCTTTTCCTTTATCTTCTCTGGAAAATCTTTGTCAAATTCTTCTGTCTCCTCATTAGAAGGCTCAAAGGATTCATCAAACTTAAGGATTCCTTCCATATCTTTCAGTGCCCCATGAACCAATGGCTTCACCATAAAAAATGTAAATTCCCCATCTCTGTTCTCATCCAGATAAATCCCATATTTACTTGCTGATTCAAAACCGAGCTTATGATAATGCTTAGAGCTACCAGTGATGAACACAGCCTCATGAGAAAGCTGTTCCGCCATTTTCATACTATGGAGAATTAAGTTCTTACCAAGCCCCTGCCCCTGGCAGTCAGGTCTTATAGCCACAGGTCCAAAACCAATAAACTTTTTTGTTTCCCCACTGTCTTTATGTAAAGTTACATAAGAATACATGATAGAGCCAACGATTTCTCCATTTCTCTCGATGACCAGATCAAGCTCCTGAATAAATTCAGAACTCTTTCTTAATTTATGAGCGATTAAATGTTCGTTGCACCCTGGGTGGTAAACATTCCAGAAAGCTTCCCGTATAAGATTTTCCACCTCAAAATAGTCTTTTTCTTCCTCAATGCGAATGATATCATTCATAATCCACGCTTTCCTCCCCAAAACAGTTACTTAAACTATTTCATTCCTATATACATCCCATGCACACTAGCGCCTAAAATTGAAGGCTCTTCACAAGTTGTAAGGTGATACTGATACAATTGTTCCAGGCTCTTTTCCGATGCCTCATGCATTTTTTTACCCAAAGCATACATCATACCGTCTTGCCCAATATGATGTATTTTCCTGATGCCACACTGGCTGGTTAGCTTCTCAATTTCTTCTGGTGTTGTAAATGTAAAAATGGAATCTGTTTTATCCTGAAATATACGAATCCCATCTCCAATGTTTTTCAACTCTTCCTCTATGTATACAAAAAATTGGGCGAAACGATTGATATAGGAAAGTACTAAAACCCCACCCGGCTTTAAGAGCCGTTTACATTCCTGTACGGTTCTTAATCTCTCTTCTTCCCCTAAATGATACAACGCACCCATACAGAGGACTACATCAAAGCTCTCATCACCAAATCTAGACAAATCAAGCACATTCGCCACTTGAATGCCTTCCAGCAAAGTGGACTTCTCATGCTTTTTCATTAGCTCCACATTATGAGGCACTAAATCACAGGAGGTCACTTTATGACCCTGTTCTGCCAAATAAAAGGAATAAATTCCTGTTCCTGCACAGGCATCTAAAATTTTGCTGCCCGGTTTCAATACTTTGTTGAAATATTCTACTGTTGTTAAATACTCAAATTTATGTCGCTTAAGCCTACCATCTTCATCATAGTTCTTATAATACTCAACCACCCGATTTTCCATTTTCTCCCACACCCAGTCATTTTTACTCAGCGTAAACCTTACCTTTATTTTCAGATCATTTCAATTCTCCCTTAATGGATTAGGATCCGGATACCACGTGTTACTAATATCCTTTCCACTAAAACACCGTCTTTCGCCATTGGATTTCTGCATATACATATCTTCCTCCGGGTAGTAACAGGTATCTTCCGGTTCATTGGTACCAACATCCAAAATCTCCAACACCTTATTTCCCCATGAACACAACAATCGTCCTTGGTGGAACCATAAATTGTCTTCCCTCTGCTTTCGGTTCTTTCCCAGAGTCATACATCCCATTGATCTCTTTTTCATCGGTATGAAATACCACGTGCCAGGACTTTCCTTCCTTCAGACTTGGCAGATCAAACTGATGAGGTTCCCAATGCATGTTGAAGGCTACATAGAAACTGTCATCCTTTGTCCCGTCCGCCTTTTTCCCGTATTCACCCCAGTAGAATATACCAAGCTGACGCCTGAAATTCTCATACTTCGGGCACCATGCTCTTACACCATGATAAGACATATCCGGTAGACCGCAGACAAGATAATCCATTAACTTAGGTTCCTTTTCCATATGAAACACGGAGTGAGACTTCCGAAACGCAATCAGCGCTTTCACGAACTCAAACATATCCTGATTCTTCTTTAAGAGATTCCAGTTAAGCCATGATATCTCGTTATCCTGACAATACGCATTGTTATTACCTGACTGGGTATGTCCAAACTCATCTCCCGCCTTGATAAGAGGCGTTCCCTGACTTAAGAACAGAAGTAAAAATGCATTCCTCAGCTGCTTTTTTCTAAGCTCCATCACAGCCTTTTTCCTGGTAGGCCCTTCCGTTCCACAATTCCAGGAGTAGTTATAAGGAGTTCCATCCTGATTGTTCTCCCCGTTCCCTTCATTGTGCTTGGTATCATAGGAAACCATGTCCATCATGGTAAACCCATTGGTAGATGCCATAAAGTTAATCACTCCCCGGTCAGGTGGATTGTTCCTTAAGCGAAAAGCCAGGTTCTTCATCTGGTCTTCATCCCCCTTAAGCACCCTGCGCATATCAATAAGGAAGCCGTCATTGCAATCTGCCAGATGTTTTCTTCCGCCTTCCTTCTTTTCCTCCCAGGAATGAGCCAAAAGCTTTAAACGGCTTAGGTAAGGGTCATTTCTCAACAGCTCCAGAGGCAGAAAGCCTGACAAATGGATTCCGTCTAAATGAAATTCCTCCGCCCAGAAACGAACCACATCAAGAACAAAGGAGGCAGGCTCTTTACCGGTAAAGTAAAGCTCTGCAATTAACTCCATCCCCTCTTTATGAAGGGCCTTGACCAGACTTTTTAATTCCGTCCCCGGATTCGTCCCCCCAGAAGCATAAGATGATTTCGGAGAAAAGTAAAATCCAGGCCCGTATCCCCAATAATTGATTTTTCCGGTAGGCTTATCCACACCAAAGGGGTTCCCGAGCACACGTTCCGGCAGAATTACCTCCTGAAACTCATTGACCGGCATAAGCTCCACCGTTGTAATTCCCAGTTCTTTTAAGTACGGAATCTTTTCTATGATCCCCTGAAATGTCCCTTTTTCCTTCACACCAGAGGAGCTATGGTTTGTAAACCCACGGCAATGCATGCGGTAGATGATGGTATCTTCATAAGGAATAAGTGGCAGCCGATCTCCCTGCCAGTCAAAGTCCACGGATTCCACTGGTGAAAGTAAGATATTCTGGACATGTTCCAAATCTCCCCAGGTATCCCGGTTTAAGAACCGCTTCCCATAAGGATCAGAAAAGCGTTTGCCATCCATTTCAAAACAGTAGGAAAGGCCGGAAAAATCATCTCCTAGCACAGTCATAGAATAGACATTTCCTCTTCTTGTTTCCTTAGGAAAGGGAAGACTGCAGATCGGCTCCTTCTCTCCCTCTTTAAACAGCAAAAGGCTTACGCTATCTCCTTCTGCGGCTGTGCAAAGATGGATCCCACCGGGCACCATATGGAGCCCCATGGGATAGTTTTCATTTCCGGCCTTAATCCTGTACTGTTCCATACATCTTCTCCTCTGCCACTTCGTCCCTTTTACTGGTTCTTGATTTGCTCCGCCAGCTCATTTAAGTACATCCAGCGTTCCATTTTCTCTTCCAGAAGCTGTTCTTTTTCCGTCTTTTCCTTCATCAGGGCATTTAGCTTGCTGTAATCTCTGGCTGCCTCAGCCATCAATATCTCCAGCCCCTCCAAAGCCTCTTCCAAGGCCCCGATTTCATCTTCAACGGTATCCCATTCCTTTTGTTCCTTGAAGGAGAATTTAAGCTTTCGTTCTGATTTTGGCTTTTCCTGCTTCTTTTTCTCGCCGTTTTCAGCCTTCTTTAACGCTCCATCCTTTGGTTCCGTTCCCTCTGGATTCTTTGCTTCATAAGCCGCCTGGTAATCGGTAAATCCACCCTCATACTGAGTCACCCGGCCATCGCCTTCAAAGGCAAAGATACGGCGCACCACACGGTCCAGGAAATACCGGTCATGGGAAACGGTAATTACAATTCCTAAAAAGCTGTCCAGATAATCCTCTAAGATGGTCAGGGTCTGGATATCAAGGTCATTGGTGGGCTCATCAAGAAGCAGTACATTGGGCGCTTCCATAAGAATCCGTAAGAGATAAAGTCGTCGTTTTTCTCCACCTGAGAGCTTTTCCACGGTGGTATACTGAACGCTTGACGGGAACAGGAAACGCTCCAGCATCTGAGAAGCGCTGATGCTTCCGTCCTTGGTCTTTACATACTCAGCCACATTTCGAATGTAATCGATGACCTTAACGCTGCCATCCATATCTTCGCTCTCCTGGGAGAAATACCCCATTTTAACCGTCTGTCCCACGGTAACGGTGCCGGAATCCGCTTCCTGCCATCCAGCGATAATCTTCATCAGGGTAGATTTTCCACTTCCGTTTGGCCCAATGATGCCGATACGGTCATTCTTTAAGAAGATATAGGTAAAGTCCTTCATAAGAACCTTATCTCCATAAGCCTTACAAATATTTTCAAGCTCCACCGTAGTCCGTCCCAGACGGCTGGAAATGGAATCCAGCTCCACGGTCTGATCAAACTCCAGGCCTTTCTGGTCACGGAGTGTCTCATACCGTTCAATATGCGCCTTCTGCTTGGTGGAACGGGCTCTTGCTCCACGCTGCATCCATTCAAGCTCTACTCGAAGTATGGACTGGCGCTTTCTCTCACTGGCAACAGCCATATCCATACGCTCTGCCTTAAGCTTTAAATAGCCTTCGTAATTGGCCTGATAGCTGTATAGCTTTCCCTTATCCAGCTCAACGATCCGGTTGGTCACACTGTCAAGAAAATACCGGTCATGGGTTACCATAAGAAGCGCCCCTTTAAAGCGGCGCAGATAATCCTCCAGCCAGTCTGCCATGCTGCTGTCCAAGTGGTTGGTCGGCTCGTCAAGTACTAAAATATCCACTGTAGACAGAAGAACGCTTACTAAAGCGACCCTTTTTCTCTGTCCCCCGGATAATGTCTCCACTTTAGAATCAAAGTCAGTAAAACCCAGTCTGGTCAGCATCGCCTTTGCCTGGCTCTCTAAATCCCACACGTGGTCATGCCCTTCATTTTCCCGGACAATGCTTTCTATGATGGTATCCCCTTCGTGAAAAATAGGATTCTGGGATAAAAACCGAATGTCCAAGTTCCTTCCCTTCACCACATTTCCCTCATCCGGCACCTCAAGTCCGGCAACAATTTTAAGAAGCGTGGATTTTCCCGTGCCATTGATGCCGATCAGGCCAATCTTCTCCCCTTCGTTAATGCTGAAGCTGGTGTCATCAAACAACAGCCGTTCTGTATATGATTTTGTTAAATGCTCAATCGTCAGTAAATTCATTCCTTATCCTTTTCTCCTGTCTGTCCTTTAGCGGATCACAAGCTCCACCGGGCAGTGGTCTGAACCAAGTACCTCTGTATGGATGGCTGCACTTACAAGCCTGTCCTCTAAGCTTTCTGAAACGCAGAAATAGTCAATGCGCCACCCTGCATTTTTTTGTCTGGCACTGAACCGATAAGACCACCAGGAATACACTTCCTCCTGATCCGGATAAAAATAGCGGTACGTATCAATAAAGCCTGCACCAATGAGATTAGAGAACTTCTCTCTCTCCTCATCGGTAAAGCCTGCATTTTTCCGGTTAGTCTTTGGGTTTTTTAAGTCAATCTCTTTATGGGCCACATTTAAGTCCCCGCAGAAGATCACTGGCTTTTTCTCCTCCAGCTTTTTCAAATAAGCAAGAAATGCTTCCTCCCAGGTCATGCGGTAAGGAAGACGTGCCAGCTCATTCTGGGAATTAGGAGTATAACAGGTAACCACGTAATAATCTTCAAATTCTGCTGCAATAACTCTGCCCTCTTTATCGTGCTCCTCTTCCCCAATTCCGTAGGCAACGGAAATAGGCTCTTCCTTTGTATAAATGGCAGTTCCAGAATAGCCCTTTTTCTCTGCATAATTCCAGTACTGATAATAGCCTGGAGTCGGAAGGTCGATCTGTCCTTCCTGCAGCTTACTTTCCTGAATACAAAATACATCTGCATCCACTTCATTAAAATAATCCAAAAATCCCTTCTCCACGCAGGCACGAAGGCCATTTACATTCCAGGAAATCATTTTTTTCATCATTCATCACCTCAAATTAAAGATAGGAATAGTATACCATTTTCCTGTAGTTTCGAAAAGGGGGCACCGCATAAACTGCGATAACCCCCTGATTTATAAATATTTTTATTCTTTAGCTCTGCTTTTCCTGCCATTTTTTCCGTTCCACAAACCGACCCATGAAAAATGCCAGTACGCCTACTCCTATTCCTGTCTGAAGACAGAAAATAAGGCTCTCCACTTCTCCCGGAAGCTCTCCACCAATCATGGTCTCAAGCACTGGAGTAAACCAAGGCTCATATTCTGTTCCCCGAATCTCAGAAATCATCTGGCTTCCTGCATCATCAGAACCACCAAACTCCGCTCCCTTTACTGCAAAGAGAGGAATAACTGCAATGAGACACACGAGAAGTAACAGAACGGCCATAATCATTTTATTCTTCTTTGTCATCTCAACCCACCTCCTTGGAAAATCCAATGGATTTTAACTCTGGAAGGGCATAAGTCTCAAGAGTCATAACAATAACTGCCGTCAGGATTCCCTCAATGATTGCAAGAGGAAGCTGAGTCGGTGCAAATACCCCTAAGAACTTAATGGCAGAAGCCCCTACACCCCCAACCTCTGATGGGTAGGCAAGGGCAAGCTGAATGCTGGTCACACAGTATGTAAAGAGATCGCCCAGCATGGCAGCCAGGAACACGCTGACAAGCTTATTGACCTTTAAGCCTCTGCATAATTTATATATTCCAAAAGACACGAACGGTCCTGCAATCGCCATGGAAAAGGTATTGGCCCCGAGGGTGGTAAGTCCTCCGTGCGCCAGCAAAATAGCCTGGAAGATCAAAACGATGATTCCAAGTATGCTGACCGCCGACGGCCCAAAGAGGATAGCTCCAAGTCCGGTCCCTGTCATATGAGAGCAGCTCCCTGTGACAGACGGAATCTTTAAGGAGGAAATGACAAAGACAAAGGCACCTGACATGGCTAGAATCGTCATCGCTTTCCTATTATCCCGAAGGGTCTTCTTTATGGAGAAAAATCCCGCTGCCAGAAATGGTACACAGATTGCTCCCCAGGCAATACAGTATTTTACCGGCAGATATCCCTCCATAATATGCATGGCAAAGGCGCTTGGAACAATTCCAAAAGCCAGTGCAAATGCGGTTGCAAGCTTCATGATACTTTTTTCTCTCTTACTCATTTGTTATTCTCCTTCCAATAAAATAAGCACCTTACATCCGACGATTCCCACTCATCAGACAGGCGCTCTCTAAGGGAATCCTTTGTACCACAAAAAATCCCCCGCACCGGTCATCGCTCGTAACCGGCGCGCAGCGAAATGAAAGGCAGGTCTTCTGACTCATGCATCCTCACAACAGCTCCTCTTCCCAGTTACCCAGTGATGTATGGAACTGTGCTCCACATTTACAGCGGCGGGACCGTAAGGGATTCTCACCCTTTTCCCTATTATCCTGCGGAGAATTTTCACAGGCACCTTTCACAAAATACTCTCTTATTTTAGCCTTAATACCATATTCTGTCAAATTATTTTCATTTGCCAGATCCTGCTGCCAACATCACCTCAAGCTCCTTTGGATGCCTGGGACAGATGGCATCCTTTTGTAAGACTCCATATCTTACCAGACTTTCAAATACCTCTAAAATCACTGGCTTTCTTAAATTTGCTTCCTCCAGCACCGCAGGAGAATTAAATACCTCTCTTATGGGACCGTCTGCAATCAATCGACCTCCGGAAAAAACCAGGGCACGCTCTGCCCACTGAAAGGCGAAATCCACATCATGGGTTGATATCAGAAGAGTTTTCCCCAAATCAGATAACTCATCCAGAACTTCTTTTAACATCACCACATTGACCGGATCAAGAGAAGCGGTCGGTTCATCAAACAGAATCACCTCTGGTTCCATGGCAATGATATCCGCAATGCTCACCCGCTTTTTCTCCCCTCCGCTTAAATAGTGGGGAGGCCTCTCCTCCATCCCGGTTAAATTCATGGCCGCCAGTGCAGTATGAACCCGCTTTTTAACTTCCTCTTTTGGAAGCCTTAAATTCATGGGGCCAAAGGAAACCTCTGAAAAAACTGTTGATGCTATGATCTGGTTATCTGCATCCTGAAATACGATTCCAACATTTTTACGAAGCTCCTGAATGTTCTTCCTCCCGATTTCTTTTCCCTGGTAAGTGATTCTTCCCCCATCCGGAGTAAGAACACCGTTAAGAGTCAAAAATAAGGTGGATTTTCCAGCTCCATTGGAACCAAGCACAGCAACCTTTTCTCCTCTTTTCACAGTCAGGTCAATCCCTTTTAAGGCCTCTTTTTCCTGACCGTAGGAATAGCGAATTCCCTCCGCCTTTAATAGTACATCTTCCATCCCATACCTTCTTTCTCTTATGGTACCAGTACGTAAATCAGAAGGAGAATCAGGAAATAACTTAGAGCAGCAATTACCTGCCATGGTCTGACCCCTTTTTCCTCTGATAAAAATAAAAGCTCTCCATCGTAACACCTGGCTGTCATGGCATCGTAATAAGTCCCTGCCCTCTTTAGGGAAACCACAAACAGGTTTCCAGCACTGCTTCCAAACGTCCGGCATGAGGTTTTAAAATCCCGGTATCCAAGTCTTGATACAGCGGCCTGCTTCATAAGACGCTGGGTATCCGTCAAGACAAAAATGAACCGATAGATCATGTGCATCAGCTCTATGATTAACTTTGGTACACGAAGGTATTTTAAAACACCGATAATCTCACTGGCTGGAGTAGATAGAACCAGCATATACATGGCACTTAATGCCCCAACTGCCTTTAAGACCAGTTTAAGAGCTGTCATGCCTCCTTCTTCTGATACCCAAACATAATGTCCAAACCCATGAAACAGCACGTGACCATATGGCCTGGAAGAGATTTCAATTACAATGGCAACCGTTCCAAGAATCAGAAAACCAAGAGGTATTTTAAGAAGCTTTAAATATTTAAAAAGAGGCAAGCCGCCAAACCATACCGTAATTGACGACATGCTTAAAAGCACCGCTACGGAAATGCCCAGTTGGTTTGCTCCAATACAGAATATCAAAGCTCCTGCTGCCACTGCCGTCTTAAAACCAGGACTGATTCCCCTCATACGGGATTCATAGGCATAGGAATCAATTGTCTCCATCCTTTCACCTCCTTTCCAAACTGATTATAAGCCGAGAGAACCTTATTACGCAACAAGGAAAACAATCCTCATAAAGCACTTAATGCGCTTTTGATGCAATCCCAATGAGTCGGCTCCTGGCTTTGTAACATAAAAAAGACAAAGGGAACGGCCGGCTAGGCACCGGCTGCTCGTGCCAGCCGGAACTGAATCGGCTGACCTCCCTTTGTCTCTAATTTTAATTTGTCTTTATATTATTGATTCTCTTGTGACTGTTCTTCTGTCAAAGTAAATACCTGTCTCTTACGAGCCATCTCATCACTTTCAAGATATTCGTCATAGGTAGTGATCTTATCAATTAACTGACCGTTTACGATTTCCATAATGCGGTTGGCTGTTGTCTGTACAATCTGGTGGTCACGGGATGAGAAAAGAATCACTCCCGGGAATTTGATAAGGCTGTTGTTTAAAGCAGTAATGGATTCCATGTCCAAATGGTCCGTCGGCTCGTCCAACAGAAGTACATTGGAAGCAGAAATCATGAGCTTTGAAAGCATACAACGAACCTTCTCACCTCCGGATAATACCTTGACCTTCTTTACGCCATCTTCTCCTGCAAAGAGCATACGTCCAAGGAAGCCTCGAACATAGGTAGCATCCTTTTCTGGAGAGTACTGGGTCAGCCAGTCAGCAATGGTATCATCGTTATCAAATTCTGCTGTGTTATCCTTAGGGAAATAGCTTTGACTCGTCGTAATTCCCCACTTATACTCACCCTCATCAGGCTCCATCTCTCCTGCAAGAATCTTAAATAAAATGGTTTTTGCAAGTTCATTTGGTCCTACAAGAGCCACCTTGTCCTCACGGTTAATGGTAAAGGAAAGATTATCAAGAATCTTAACTCCATCAATGGTCTTAGAAAGATTGGTTACAGATAAAACCTCATTTCCAATCTCACGGGCCGGACGGAAATCAATGTATGGATATTTACGGCTGGATGGCTTAATGTCATCTAACTCGATCTTTTCAAGGGCACGCTTTCTGGAAGTCGCCTGCTTTGATTTGGAAGCATTGGCAGAGAATCGCTGAACGAATTCCTGAAGTTCTTTGATCTTCTCTTCCTTCTTGCGGTTTGACTCCTTCATCTGCTTCACCATAAGCTGACTGGACTCATACCAGAAATCATAGTTTCCTGCGTAAAGCTGAATCTTGCTGTAATCAATATCAGCAATATGGGTACAAACCTTATTTAAGAAATAACGGTCATGGGATACTACGATTACGGTATTCTCAAAGTTAATAAGGAACTCTTCCAACCAGGCAATGGCATCTAAGTCCAAATGGTTGGTAGGCTCATCCAGAAGAAGAATATCAGGATTGCCAAAGAGTGCCTGGGCAAGAAGAACCTTAACCTTCTCCGCACCATTTAACTCTCTCATGTATTTATAATGTAAATCAGTCTCAATTCCAAGTCCATTTAACAGGTTGGCTGCGTCAGACTCTGCTTCCCAGCCGTTCATGGCAGCGAATTCACCTTCTAAATCTGCTGCTTTGATGCCGTCTTCATCCGTGAAGTCTTCCTTCATGTAGATGGCATCCTTTTCCTTCATAATCTCATAAAGTCTTGTATTACCCATAATAACGGTATCAAGTACCTGGAATTCATCATATTTAAAATGATCCTGCTTTAAGAAGGATAGTCTTTGTCCTGGTGTTATAACAATATCTCCGACCGTAGTCTCCAGTTCACCGGAAAGAATCTTAAGGAATGTGGATTTACCGGCTCCATTGGCGCCGATTAAGCCGTAGCAGTTTCCTTCTGTAAACTTAATGTTTACATCCTCAAACAAAGCCTTCTTCCCGATTCTTAATGTTACGTTATGTGCACTAATCATCTTTAATTTCCTTTCTGTGATCTGCGTATTAATTAAAAAAACCATAAAAAAAGGGGCATTGGACCCCCTCACTTTGTCATCTCTCTTATTTTACATGAAAATCCCGAATTTGCAAGCCTTTTATCAAAAAAGCCATGCCCATCCGGGATTTTCCTGGAATCTTCTTTCTTACTTGGCAGCTTCTACCTTTAATGGGTAATTGGATATGCTTCCAGCGTCATAAGTAACCGATACATAGGTGACCTTCACCTTTGCCTTACTTCCGTTGCTGTCATCATCAGCCGTTCCTAAAACATCAGAATCAAGACCTTCTGCATTATTCTTCATAAAGCTAAGCTCTTTGCCGTCCTCTGTCTGAATGGTAAAGGTGCTCATTGCCTGGTCAGCAACCGTTCCGGTGGCTTCCAAGGTCTTCATGTTCTCCTGTGCATCTAATACAAGAAGGATTTTGGCATTCTTTGCATCTGCCCCTGAAATCTCTCCCTTATAGACTACGGATACCTCGACTCCCTGGTCTAAGGCATAGGATGTTTCAACCGCTGCGTCGTTTAAATCAAGAACGGTCTTTGCACTCCCGTTTTCAATGGTAATGCCTTTCATGTTATCAGTTACACTTATCACCTTGCCAGTTAATATTTTAAATTCCCCGGTATTTCCCGGAGCCTCTGTGCTTACCTGGGCCGTTGTCTCCGTGCTCTTGGTCTCAGCAGTCGTTCCGGTATTTTGTGTCTGACTTGCTTTTTTTCCACAGGCCGTAAATACAAGGGCAGCACAGAGAACCAATGCTGCAATCAAAGTTTTCTTCATAAGCATCCTCTTCTTTCTTTTTTCAATCACCTATGATTTCGCTTTTAGTATAACATCTGATTGTGAAAAATCTTTTTCTTTTTTCTTAAATAATTTTAATGATTGCCTAAAAATGGTAGTTTTCCGCTTAAAACCGTGGTTTTAGAGACTTTTAATCTCACCATCTTTCACCATCTAAAGCAGTCAAAATACAGTCAGAAAATGATATAATCTCCTCTATCATAAATGGGCAGGACCGGAAAACCGGATACCTGCCCTAAATGAAGTTATTCTCTTACTCTTACGTAGATACGGCCAATGATATTTCCATCTGCATCCTTTGCACTAACTAAAACCAATCCTTTACTCAGTGCTGTAACTTTTCCTTTACTGGTTACGTTCGCTATTGATGAATCCATAGGAGCCCATGTCACATTTGCTGTGTTAGTAAAATCATCTACAGTCAATCTGGCCGTCTCTCCTATTTTTAAATCAATTGCAAGCCTGTAATCGTCTGCATTTTCTACAACTAATACATTTATGTAATCTGTATACGATCC
This sequence comes from Lacrimispora xylanolytica, assembly GCF_026723765.1. Taxonomy (NCBI): domain Bacteria; kingdom Bacillati; phylum Bacillota; class Clostridia; order Lachnospirales; family Lachnospiraceae; genus Lacrimispora; species Lacrimispora xylanolytica. The sequence goes on along the minus strand of NZ_CP113524.1, from coordinate 193,246 downwards.
GTCCGTACTTTTAACTGTTATAACCGTATTACCAGGCACCAAAGCTGTCACTATACCTTTTTCATTTACTGTAGCAACTGTTGGTTCTGAAGAAGACCACATCATTTGTGTATTAATATTTAAGTCATCATCTACACTCAATTGGAGAGTTTCAGATACTTCTAAAACTACTTTTAATTTAGCTTCGGTTGCGGGAGGTGTTTGAGATGCCTCTGGAGTAGCTAAGGCTTCATTCGAATTACCACTTTCCCTGCCAGCAACTATCGCAGTTACAATATAATAGTATGTAGTTCCATTAGTAACATCTGTATCTGTATATGTAGTATCTTTTACATCTGTTGCTATTGGTGTATATGGACCTCCTGGGGTTGTGGAACGTTTAACGATATAGCTTGTAGCATCGGTTAATGCGTCCCATGTTAAATTCACTTTAGAATCGCCGCCAATGGTTTTTAAAGCTGATGGTAATTCTTCCATTGTAAAACCACTATAATTAACCATACTCTGAGAAAAATTATAAAATCCAAATTTACCTGATGTATACGTGCTATCATTAATTGTTATATTAGCTAAAATTTTATCTCCCTCTTTTACAACGATATTAAAACTTCCCTCACCTGTAAAATTCAAATTAAAATTATATACCGTATTTGCTTTATATCCAATATTATTATTATACAAAGAAGTAACTTTATTTTCACTTCCCGTTGTTATCCACAAATCACCGGCACTAACAGAATCATCTGTATTTATAAGTTTAACGCTCATTCCTTGTTTTGCAGCGTCTTGACTTATTTTTTTCCAATCAAACAAATAATAATGGCCTACATCTTTGTATCCAAAAACAAAGCCTATGAAATCATCATCTGAATTAGTATTAACACTAAAATTACCTTTTATTTTAGCATTATTGCACTCGATATCACTTAGAAAGGCTGACGCTTTAGCATTTACCGTTTGTGTTACTGTAGTTTTAGAAGAGTCTAATTTCCAATTAGGTTGTGGATCGTTAGAATTTGCTAATATGACACTTTTCCAATTAGATAAATCTAATTGTTTAGTAACTGCGGCAAAACCAATAGAAGAATAGGATGTTATTACTGCCATTAATACAATTGCGAAACTTAATAATTTGCTTATTTTTTTCATACAATGCCCCTCCCAAATTTTTTTATTGTAATTATTGCTGTTATACTTAATCCAAATCAATAAATAAAGTGCAGAAAAAAAGCCCTCTGAGAGTAACAAATGACCTGTAAATTTTTCAATATAATCGATTATAGTATTCTGGGATTTCAGCACTTGATTTATGTTTTAGAATGCATTTATATTATCATCTTATATCAACCTGGGCAATTGGTATACTTTCCAAACAAATTTAGCACTATTTCACTAATTTCGATACTCTCCAATGAGCGGCACCCCTTCCTGATCGGATACATACAGCGCACACTCCAGGTCATGGCCAGCTCTAGGTTCGAAATAATACGACAGTCTGTCATTAATAATGCCAGTGTTATTTATAATCACCTCATATACTTTAATGGTATGTCCAACCCTACAGATTGCTACCAGACTGCGTATTTATATCCTGCAAGCAAAAGAAGCCTCGGATCAGTCGAACAGTTTTTAACGAAATCAAAAGAAATGCGATGTCTTTATTTGGTGTTGGCTACGTGTGGATCGTTTTTGACTCTAACGCTGATTTACAAATTATCACAACTCCCAACAAGAGTTCTCTCATAGCAGATGATTTATGTGTACTCGCAGTCATTGATCTTGGCTAAACGCTTTTGAGATTAAAATTATTTGTTTTGCTTCAATATAAAGAATGAGAACGCAATACCCCCGAAAATGCATAAGCCATCATCTCCAGGGGTATGTGAAAAATCTTCAGTTATTTTATTGTAAATTCCTAATTCCTATATATTCTCTCCGTACCTTCCAAGAAAACTCTGAGTCCGAACATTAGAAGAAGAAAACACTTCCTCCGGCGTCCCTTCCTCTACAATAACACCGTCAGCCATAAAAATAACACGGTCCGAGATATCTCTTGCAAACGCCATTTCATGAGTAACAATGACCATGGTGATCTGCAAATCCGCCAGAGAACGAATCACCTTTAACACCTCACCAGTAAGCTCCGGATCCAGAGCAGAGGTGGGCTCGTCAAAAAAGAGAATCTTAGGATTTAACGCCAATGCCCTTGCAATGGCAACTCTCTGGCACTGACCGCCGGAAAGCTGACACGGATACGCTTTAGCCTTATCCTCAAGCCCCATCTTTTTTAAAAGCTTCACCGCTTCTCCATACACCTCTTCCTTATTACGTTTCTGGACATGAAGAGGTGCATCCATAATATTTTGAAGAACTGAAATGTGAGGGAATAAGTGAAAGTTCTGAAATACAAGTCCGTAGTTCTTTTGAATCTTCTTTAATTTATCCTTATCTGCATAAATGCTTGTTCCGCCAGCCTCATTCCAGGCCGCCTTTTCTCCCAGATAAACAAGCTCTCCCCCGTCCATTTGTTCCAGCATGGTGGCACAGCGAAGCAACGTTGATTTCCCCGAACCGGAGGGACCGATGATGGAGACGATTTCACCTTCTTTTACGGACAGGGAGATATCCTTTAAAACCTCCTGGCCGTTAAATGATTTTCGCACGTGGTTCATTTCCAGTAAATACATCATAATCCTCCTATTCGTAGTAATTCATTCGTTTTTCTATGTATTCCATCCCAACAGCTACAACCAGGTTGAACACATAGTAAAAAAGTCCTGCTGCCACAAAGGGGATTAAGCTTGTCTGAGAAGACGCCATGGCCTTTGCCACTGCAAACATCTCCAGAACGCTGATGGTAAATGCAAGGGAGGTATCCTTTACCAGGGTAATTACCTCATTGGTCACAGAAGGTAAAATCCGTTTTACCACCTGAGGGAAAATGATTCTTACAAAGGTCTGTGCCTTGGAATAGCCAAGAAGTTTTGAAGCCTCATATTGACCAGCTGGCATCGACTGTATTCCGCTTCTGTAGATCTCTGCAAAATAGGCTGCATAATTGATCACAAAGCCAATGAATGCAGCAATCAGACGGTAATCATTACTCACCTTAATCCCAAGCAGGTAATAAGGACCGAAATAAACTACCATCAGCTGCAGCATCAGGGGAGTTCCCCTCATGACTGAAATATAGAATTTTACAATGGCCTGTATGACCCGGTTCTTGGACATTCGCCCAAAGGAAACCAAAAGCCCCAGGGGCAGGGAAAAGACCAGCGTCACCACAAATATCTGGATGCTGACCCACATCCCGCCTGCCAGCTGTGAAAGTATCTGTATAAAAGTCATGATTACTCCTCCAATTACATCCTCTTATTTTCCAACAGTGGTAACATCTTTTCCAAACCACTGCTCTGAAATCTTCTTACATGTGCCATCGGCTGCCATGGCTTCTAACTGTTCCTGCACCTGATCTCTTAAGGCTTCATTGCCTTTCTTAAACCCAACGCCGTACTCTTCGGCGGATAAGGATTCCTCTAAAATAACGAAATCTGCTTTTCTCTGCTCAATCTGGTAAGCCGCCACAATGACGTCCATTGCCACAGCATCTACAGCTCCCATTTCAAGATCCATAAATGCAGTGTTATAATCCGGTGTGGTCTGCAAAGTCTTAAAGGTCTTTAATAACGCATCATCTTCTTTAATGGCCTTTTCCGCAGAAGAATCTGCCTGAACCTCAACTACCTTTCCCGAAAGGTCAGAAAGTGTTTTAATGCCCGAATCCTTACCCACTACAAATACCTGACTGTTTTTCATATAAGGCTTGGACCAGGTATAACCGTCTTCCCTGCCCGTTATGGTAAAACCATTCCAGATACAATCAATATTTCCAGACTGAAGCTCCATATCCTTGGCATCCCAGGCAATTGGCTGTGCCACGAATTTCTTTCCTAAACGTTTCGCTACTTCCTTTGCCAGGTCTAAATCAAACCCAGTGTATTCTCCGTTATCTGCCTTAAAGCCCATGGGAGGAAAATCCTGATCAAATCCTACAGTAAACGTATCCTCTCCATCTGCAGTCTTTCCTGCCTCAGTTGCCTGAGCCGATTCCGTTGTCTTGCCTGCCTCTGCTGCACTGGTGGGAGCTGCCTCCTTTTTGCCAGAACATCCGGTAAGCATTGCCAGTGTCCCTAATACCAGCGCTGCTTTTATCATTATTTTTTTCATCCTTGTATCCTCCTCTTTAATTTCATGTGTTACCATGGTAGCACAGTAAAGTATTTCTGTAAAGAAGAAAATGACTGGTAAGAATTATCTTATTGAAATAATAAGGCTTAAAATAAATACAAAAAGGATAAGACCCAGGCCCCAAATAAGGTGGGGCGGGGCCAAACCTTTCTCTTTATTATCAGAGGGTTCCGGCTCTAAAAACATACCCCAAGGACTTAACTCCAATACACCAATGGGCAGCATATTTTCTCCAGACTCATTTAAAAGGGCTGTAAATTCCTTAAAATCCTGCTCTACATACCGCTTGCCAGCCTTCCAGTCTTCTCTTGTATCCTTTTTCTCCCCGGAAAAAAAGCAAAAAGATTCCTCAGATGCCTTTATCCCTTCCTGTTTCTTTAAGAACTGGCGGTATGCCTGGCGAATGCCCTTATTGAAGCTTTCACTAAGGTCTCCATTGGTATGATAGAGTCCCATAATATAATAAAAGATCTTATAGGCGTCCTTTGGCTGAAAGAATGGTTTTTGTCCCTGACTTTGCCTTCCATTTTCCGAAGATCTTCTATACTCTTCCTGTATGTAAAAATCAATGAGCCGGTCTACCGCCTCTCTCAGTTCTGAGGCCAGGCCTTTATCCAGCCCAGAGCGAATACAGTATACTTGAGTCTTTATCGTCATCAGGGCAGCAAGGAAGCCGTATAGCTCTTCGCTGCTTCCAGACAGAGCGGCAGCACCAAATAAGTTTCCAGAATGATTGATGTATTCTGAGAACCGTTCTGCCAGAGCAAGGTCTTGGATCGTGTATACATTTTTTTCTGCCATAGGAGAAATAGAAACCTGGGCTCCAGAAATGTTTTTAACTTCCAGCGCCATTTCTTTGGTCCAATGAGGCTGGGGAAGATAAGCTTCCTTTGCAATCCGTCCAGCATATCCTGGTTCATTTTTTATCCTGCCGCTTCCATCCGGCTGGTAAATCATTCCCTGTCGTTCCTGACCCTGTGAATATTTTTGAGAGGAACTTAACGAATCCTTCCCATCTTTTAATCCCATATCAGCATTGAACAGATCTTTAAATATAATAAGAAGTTCTTTTCTATCAATGGCCTTTCCGGTGACATTGTAATACAGGGCCTTTCTTACAGCTTCCTTCGCTTCTTTCGAGCCATAAGTGTCAAGGAGGGCCTTTAGCTCCCCCAGACGGCTGTTAAGCAGCTTTAACAAAAGCTCTGAAAGCTTTTCATTTAAGGTGGAAATCTGTGCCTCTCTGCTGCCAACCGGGATGTGTTCCAGAATAGACCGAAGAAGTTCCTGGTACATGGCTGTAAGATCATTGATTTCATCTTCAACCATCTTATTAAAAGATGGCATCCAATCCTTTAAAGCTTTCAGTGCTTCTTTTAACTTCTCTTCTTCCCGTATCCGGTCAAGCTCTTCATTGCCATCCCTTCGGTCCCTATAGGGATCCCCCTCCTCAGAAATGGCTGCCCGGTCCGTTGATTTTTCCGGCTCCCTGGTTTCTTCTTTTGGAGCATTGCTGGCATCTGTCTGAGAAGCCTTTACATTCTCTCCAACCTCTTCAATAAAGCTGGCCTCTGCTGCAATGGTCTCTCTAAGCATTGCCTGTTCCACTGCTTTTCGGATCTCACTGGTAGAAGGATCATTTTCCTTTGCCAGAAGAGGCTGATCCTTTCCCTTGATCTCCATTTCATTTATTCTCACTGAATTCCCCCAAATGCTTTCTTCTGCTTATCGGTCAGTCTTTTTCATCCTGATATACGATTTTACCCTTACAAATGGTGTATTTGACCCTTCCATACAAAGATTCACCGGTAAACGGGGAATTGACGGACTTTGATACGTATTCTCCCACCGTCCATGTTTCATCAGGGTCAAAAATCACCAGATCTGCCGGGCCATCCATTTGAATTCCCGAAAATGGTATCCGGTAAAGCTTTGAAGGATTAAGGCTCATTTTTTCCATCAGCTCCATCATGGTCAAATGACCGGGACGCACCAGATTGGTCACACCCAGAGAAAGGGCGGTTTCCAGGCCGATAATTCCGCTTGGCGCTTCCTTAAGCCCCTTCGCCTTCTCCTCAGTGCTGTGAGGCGCATGGTCCGTAGCAATGATATCAATGCTTCCGTCCTTTAATCCCTGAATGAGAGCTTGTCTGTCCTCTTCGGTCCGAAGCGGGGGATTCATCTTCGCCAGAGTCCCATGCTTTAACACCGCCTCCTCTGTCAAAGAGAAATGGTGAGGAGTCACTTCCGCATACACCTCTGCTCCCAGCTCCTTTGCAAACTTCACTGCCTTCACAGAACTCTTTGAGCTGATATGCTGAATATTTACGGGCGCTTTTGTATGAAGGGCAATCATTAAATCTCTGGCTACCAGACTGTCTTCTGCAAGTGCTGGAGAACCATAGATTCCAAGCTGCTCTGAAACGCTTCCATGGTTAATGCCGTTATTTACAATAAATGCTGGATCCTCTTCGTGAAAGCTTAAAGGCAGATTCAGCTTTGCCGCCATTTCCATGGCGTCTTTCACAAGGGTTTCGTTTAAAAGAGGAATTCCGTCATCGGTAAATCCTGCGGCACCATTGGCCTTTAATGCCTCCATATCCGTTAATTCAGCGCCCATAAGCCCCTTGGATACGGTTGCGGCTGAAAGAACCCGTATTCCGGTCTTCTCGCCCTCTTTCAGCACGTATTTTAAGGTTTCTACATTATCAATGGGCGGTTTTGTATTTGCCATGCAGACAACCGTAGTAAAGCCTCCCTTGGCGGCGGCCCTGGCTCCTGTTTGTATATCTTCTTTATAGGTAAGTCCGGGATCACGGAAATGAACATGTACATCCATAAGGCCAGGCGCTACCACGTAGCCAGAAGCATCAATTACAACATCTTCTCTTGCTACGGTAAATTCCAGGTGCTCGCCAATGGCAGTTATTTTCCCGTCACTGATGCAGATATCCACATTTTTTTCTGTTTTGTCTGTAGGATCTATGACATGAGCATTTCTAATCCAAATCATCTTTATTCTCCCTTTCTTTTCTCTCCTCTGTCTTTATCGGCTTTTTAGCCGCAAACTTAAAAATACCCTGAGGAAGTTCGAAAACAAATACGATTCCAAGTACAATGGCAACTGCCACCTTAAGCGCTAAAAATCCAGTACGAGCCGCTAAATTAAGCTCATCCATTACAATATAGTAAGCCGTCCAATACACCCCTGCCCCTGGAACCAGAGGGAAAATGCCGGATATTAAAAATATGGTAACAGGGCATCGCTCTCTCACCGCAAACATTCTGGAAAAAAGTATCACAACAATGGTAGCAATCATGGCTGACATAGGAGTCGACACAAATTTAAGCAGTGCCGCGTAAACAATCCAGCCAGCCCCACCGATAAATCCGCAGTACGGATAAAACTTCCTTGGAACTCCAAACAGCAGGGAAAATGAAATTGTGCCAATAATGGCAGCCAAGGTCTCAAACAACAGACTCATAAGAGCGCACCTCCTGTCAAACGGTGAAACACTCCAAATACAAGACCAACTCCCATGGCAATGCTAAAGAACACCAAAAGGGCATCCATCATCCGCACAGAGCCGGAGATATAATCTCCGTCAGCGATATCACGAATGGCGTTGGTAAATGGCACTCCCGGAATCAGAGGCATGATGGAGCCAATGATCATAAAATTAAGGTGTTCGCCGATGCCAAGGAGATACAGCATGGTACAAATAAACGTGACCAGGGCACCACCACCAATATTTCCTACAATTTTTGAAAGTCTTGGAGCACTGATAAATAAAACGTAAAAGTACAAAAGAATCCCTGTCCCAAAGGCGCACACACTGTCTCTTACATTGCCGCCAAAGAGATAACAGAAGCAGGCGCTTCCTACTCCGGAAGCAAGTATCTGCATGACCTTTGATTTCCCCGGCATGACCCTGATTTCGTCTAAGCGCTGTCTTACCTCTGAGATGCTAACCTGACCAGCCTCAATCTCTCTGGACAATTGATTGACGGCAGCTACCCGGTCCAAATGTGTTCCGCTCACGGGGATATGCTGTACCTTTGCAAATATTTCCTCCCGCTCATTGCCCGAAGTGGTGAAAATTCCGTTGCTTAAAACAAAAGAGTTCCCGGATTCAATCCCAAAATGGCGGCAGATTCTGTCCATGGTTTCCTCGACCCGAAAGATTTCTGCTCCATTTTCCAAAAGAATGTGTCCAGCCTGCATGGCGGCATTGAGGACTTCTCTTTGATTGGTCTGATGAGAGGAAGGTGGTTCTGGTTGGGAATTGGATTTTGATTTATAGTCTATTTGGTCTGTCTCAAAATCTTTTTCCTGCTTTTCTTTTTGGTGAGCTTTGGGGCCTGCTTTGGGGTCTGCTTTGGGACCTGCTTTCATATCTGCTTTTTGGTCTGATTTCTTATCTGCTTTTTTATCTGCTTTCTGATCTGTTTCGCGTTCCATATTCCGGTCTCCTACTTAATAATAAAGCTTTGGCCGTCTTCCTGAATGTTCATGATTCGGTCCTTATAAGGTTTTGATACTTCCATACTTTTTATTTTTTTAATTACAGAAAAATCTCCCCAGCAATGCATGGGGAATACCAGATTTACCTGAACCTTTTTCATAAACTCGTCAAATCCAAGGTGGAAAGCATTTTCTTGTCTGGGATCAAGAGGCAAAAATGCAACATCAATCTCCATACCTTTCATCTTGTCCACTTCTTCAGAGTACTGTTTTGCCATAGCAAGGTTCCAGTCTTCCGGTTCTCCTTCCCAGCGCCAGTTATTTAGGTCCCCGGCATGGTAAAGGACCTTTCCTTCTGTTTTTATGATGAAAGCGACTCCTTCATCCGTAGAACTAAATGTTTGAATTTCTATATCTGCAATGCCATCTTCCAATTCCAGATCGGAGATGCTTCCCTGTATAATTCCAAATTTTCTTTTGGCACCTGGTTTCATAAACGTGATATGATTTCCGGTTTGTTCGCCAGTTTGTTTTCCGGTTTGTTCCAGCATTTGTTTGATTGAAATGTCATCGGATAAAATATATCTGATCGCTTTGAAATCATCAAAGCGCTCCAGTATCTTAGGGGAATAATGATCTCCATGTCTATGGCTTGCAAACACAAAAAGGGGCTTATCCTTTTTGATTTCAGGTATGACACCTTCCGTATAATCAAACAACAGAGTCATAGTCTCAAGCTCCACAAGAAACGAGCTGTGATGGATATATGTGATCTTCATAAGAATGGACCTCCTTGATTTTGCTAATTGGGAAAATTATAACACAAGAGGCCCCTCTCTGCATAGCATAGGAGCGCAAAAAAGACGGGGACAAAATGTCCCCGCCTCATAAAAAACATATTCTAGATTAATTCGGTATAAATACTGAATTAGTTAGCTGCCTTTGTAGTTTCAGCTTCTACGGAAGATGCTTCTGTTGCGGACTCAGACTCAGCTGCTTCTGCAGATGTCTCTTCTGTGCTAGCTTCTTCAGAAGACTCTAAAGTTGTCTCTTCTGTTGTTGTTGCTTCTTCTGTTGTAACTGCTTCTGTTGTAGCTGCTTCTGTTGTTACTTCAGCCTCAGTAGCTGCTGTTGTCTCTGTTGTCTTGCTTCCACATGCAGAGATTGCTGCCATTGTTAATACAGCTACGCCTGTAAGTACGAGTTTCTTTGTAGTTAATTTCATAATAATTCTCCTCCTTGCGACCACATAGATTTTTATTTTTTTATGTAATATGTTGCCGCGGTTTCATGTTGTCCTACGACCCTGAAACCGATTCCAAGTTTAACACCTTAGAATTACAAAGTCAATGACCTTTTCATGATTTTTTTCTTAATTAAAATCGGGGTATTTCTTAAAAATTATTACAATGAAAGGTGGGTGGATGCTTAATATAATTATAAATTTGTGCACTTGAAATTAATTTAATTAAGTTGCTTTTCATTTGTCCATTCACATAATGTATGATTTTTGTATTGTTTTTGTAAAATCTTTGTAATATTTTTACATGCATTTAGAGCTGTAAGGTCGCTACATGCTGATTTCCATTTTATTTTTCATTGGTTTTTGGCTCATAATATCTGGATTTTTGTAGATTTTTATGTAGCTATTGGAATTTACAAAAGAAATATAATTAGTCTGAAATGACATCGGGTGATATATATGTGGTGATTCGATGGTGTTTATGTGCTAATTTGACGTTAGAGTTCTTTTAATACCACGTCCAATAGGAATTTCACTTTATAGAATACAGGCCATTCCTTTTTTGAATTAGGGATTCTAAAGAGGAATATCTTAAACATATTATCCTTGGTCTGTTAGTACACTTTGCCTTGTGCTATTGCTAATTTCTCATCTTCAGTTTAATGTATTTACGGTGCTTCGTAGTACCATTATACTTTTCATGTGCATGAGCATGGGCGGCATACGTACTTGCATACTATGTATGCCTAGCACTTCTCCCATTGCAGACCCAATCATTTCCTGCTATACTTCAACTAATTAATTTAATAAAATCACAATGTGAATTATATGGAACAGGAGGTACTGTTATGTTTAAAGATCTTATCACTAAATCCCGTACATACCGCAGATTTTATGAGGAGGTACAAATCCCGACAGCAGAATTAAAAGAACTGGTGGACCTTGCCAGGCTCACACCTTCCACATCAAATTCCCAGGCTCTTAAATTCCGGTTGTGTAATACACCGGAAGAAACGGAAAAGGTGTTTGAGACTCTTGGCTGGGCTGGAGCACTGCCTGAATGGGATGGTCCCAAAAAAGGAGAACGCCCATCTGCCTATATTATTATATTATGTGATCTGTCTCTTGGTAAAAATAAATTGTATGATGATGGCATTGCTGCACAGACCATGATGCTGGGGGCGGTTGAAAAAGGGTATGGCGGATGCATACTGGGTAACGTGCAGAGAAGCCGCCTGGCAGAGGCATTAGGCATTGACACTGCCTTTTATTCCATTGACTTGGTTCTTGCACTTGGGAAGCCTAAGGAAGAAGTGGTTATTGTACCAGTGAAGGAAAATGGGGATATTCGGTATTATAGGGATGATAACCAGGTTCATTATGTTCCTAAGAGGGGAATTGATGATTTGATTCTATAGAATATCTGCATAAATGCAGTTACACCGTAAGCGCCTAATCTAAGGGTGGATTTTAAATTGCACCGTTTTTCTTTATAATTGTTATCAGGAAATGCGAGCGTTTTACTCTAAGCCTTTGCGAGAATGCAAGCATTTTACTCTATTTCGGAGACTAGCAATTATGAGATCAAAACGAATTTCTGCCGATGAGCAGTTTCTGCTCATCATGGAGTGCCGACAAAGCGGCCTCTCCGACTATCAATGGTGCCAAATGAATGATATTAATCCAGGCACCTTTTATAACTGGATCAGTAGACTTCGTAAGCGTGGAATGGTGATCCCCATGTTAGATGATCAAGGAAAGAAAACATCTGCTCCTTTGCAGGAAGTGGTAAAGGTTAACTTAATGCCGGATTCGGCATCAATGCCTGCTCCTTTGCAAGTAGAGCAAAATACTTGCATTGTTCCGGATCTTGCTACCAAAGAATTGCCTACGGTTGAAATTCTGATTGGCAATGCAACAATCCGCTTCTTTAATAACACAGATAAAAACCTGATCGAAACTACTCTCAAATGCATGGGAGGTGTTATGTTGTGCTAGGTGATATTTCCACAGCAATCAACATCTATATCATTACAGGCTATACGGATATGCGTAAGTCCATAGATGGACTCTACGCCATCATTCTAGACCAGTTGAAAGCGGAACCGGATGCCAGATCAATTTATCTATTCTGTGGCAGACGATGTGACCGAATCAAGGTTCTGCTCCGAGAGCCTGATGGAATGGTTCTTCTCTATAAACGGCTTGACGTTGTTCAAGGCAAGTATCGATGGCCAAGAAATAGCAATGAGGCAAAAAATATTACCTGGCAACAATTCGACTGGCTTATGACGGGGCTTGAAATCGAGCAGCCAAAAGCTCTTAAAACCGGCTGAAACCCTTGATTTTACTGGCTTTTTCGCTCTTTTTATGGTATACTTTTTATAGTAAACTAAGGAGCAAAAACGTGGCCAACAGTAGTAAAGATATCCAGCTCATTGAGCTTAAAGATATGATTTCACAACTAAATACTACGATCAAAACACTTGCGGAAGCATTGAATAAACAGCAGGCTGAAAATGATAATCTTAAGTCTGAACTGGCTTGGTTTCGCCAGAAGTATTTTGGTGCTTCCAGTGAACGCCGCGTGGATGACGTCGCAGGTCAATTGAACCTTTTTGACAATCTTACAGAGGACGAAAAACCGGTGGAACTAATCGAACCGGAAGTTATCCCCGCTCCAAAGAAATCTCGAAAAAAGAAACCTACTTTAGCAGAACAATTTAAGGATATTCCAACCAGACAGCTAAATGTAGATACACTGACCAAAGAGGAAAAAACATGTCCAATCTGTGGAACCCAAATGATTCCGATTGGAACAGAACTGATCCGAAGCGAAATCGTTTATACTCCGCCAAAGCTGGAGCGTATCGAATACATGGCAACCACGTATTCATGTCCAGAGTGCAAGGATACGGAGGAGCCACAGTTTATAAAGGATAATGGAACGCCTGCATTGATTCCCGGAAGTTATGTTTCAGAATCCCTGCTGGCATATATCATTTATCGAAAGTACGGATTGTACATCCCTCTTTATCGTCAGGAGCAGGATTTCCAGCAGATGAACGCTCCAATAGGACGAACATCTATGGCACACTGGATTATTATAGTTGGCATTGAATATATAACGCCGCTGTATGATTACTTTCATAGGGAACTGCTAAAACGCAGATTCCTTATGATGGACGAGACACCAATCCAGGTATTAAAAGAGGAAGACCGGCGGGCACAGACAAAATCTTATTTATGGGTTGTCCGAACTGGTGAAGATGGATTAAATCCTATCGTCCTCTATAATTACACGCCCACAAGAGCAGGAGAAAATATCAAACAATTCCTAAAGGGTATGGAACCTGGATTTTATCTAATGACAGATGCATACAAGGGCTACAACAAGGTGAATGAAGCCAGGCGTTGTTGTTGCTTTGCACATATCAGGAGATATCTATTGGAGGCTATCCCAAAAGGCCATGAGAAGGATTACAGTCATCCGGCAGTACAGGGAGTCTTGTATTGTAATAAGTTGTTCGAGTATGAACGGGTCTATAAGGAAAAAGGACTCTCATACAAACAGATAGGCAATCGTCGCCTCAAAGACCAAAGACCAGTCGTTGAGGGCTTCTTGGCGTGGGCAAACCAAGTCAATCCCGGAGATAATGCCAAACTTAAGAAAGCAATCACATATATTAAAAACCGTCGAGACTTTCTTATGACATATCTGGAAGATGGCCGGTGCAGCTTAAGCAACAACCTTAGCGAAAATTCAATCCGTCCAGTAACTATAGGCCGGAAAAACTGGCTCTTTTCAGACACTCCGGAAGGAGCGACAGCCAATTCGCTCTATCTCACTATCATAGAGATGGCAAAGGCGTATGACTTAAATCTATATGAATATCTGAAGTTCTTGCTAGAGAATCGTCCCAGCAAGGGCATGTCAGATGATGAGATAGCAAAACTTGCGCCTTGGGATAAAACAGTCCAAGAACTTTGCAAGAACAAAATGGAGTAAAATGCTTTCATTTCCGAATCCTAGCAATAGGATCCGGAAATTATTTATGAGTCATACCCCGAAACTATGCGCTTACGTTACACCTTCAGTTGATTAGGAAAATGTTATATAAAAAATATTTAATATGGAACATAACGCAAACAGCCGGTCTTTGATATCTATGACCGGCTGTTTCTATTCTTAATTATTACATTTGTCAATCGGGTCTAGAATCTTTGCCCACATTTCGGGCAATATTCAAAATCCTCTGACGTTTCATATCCGCAGTTTGTGCAGGCCTTTTGATTCCACCCTGTAGTCCTTTTACCAGTCTCAATGATAGTTAAATCCTGATCTGTAATGTCTACCGACTCTCTTCTGCTTATTTGCTTGCCCTTTTCTGCATTCAACTCATAGATCGTATTGCAGCAAGACATCTGAACGTAATATCGACGGTCCCATTTAATGATAGGAATGAAAAATACACTAAAATAGCTATAGGTCATATAAACCTGATATCTGCCATAGCCTCCACACAGGCCACAGATTATTGTCTTTGAATAATCAAGCAGTTTCCTGCCTTGGCTTATACCGCATATGAAAAACATAGTTAACCTCCATTCCCATACAAATTAGCATATAAAATCATAACTAAATACTACTAAACTTTTTACTGTTTTTAAAATTCCTATCATTGACGAGCATCTTCTTCTAAAAACAAATTAAAGGAAATTATTAATTATCGATATTCTATTGCCGGATATTCATTAACTTACTCGTAAACAAAGAAATCATTCATAAACTTCTTATATTCCTTCACTCTTTCATCGTCAGGAGCATATGTATCCAGTTTATCCAAAACATTTACCCACAAGAAATCCTCTTTTGATATAAGCATATCTAGAGTCTGAATTCCATGTTCAATATCAAATACCCTCAGTTTATCCTCTTCATAGCCACGTCTGGACTTGTTAAAAAAATCAGGCTCAGTATAATATCGATTGTCTGTTTCTCCCTGTATTATTTTTATCAGTTGAGTATAGGTCTCTCGATAGAATTCTTTTTCAAAATGTGCTCCATTGAGATTATCCCAGAATGTCGCATCTCCCATAAAATATTGTGAAAGATCTATCACATAAGGATTATATTTCTCGATAATATAATCTTCTAATTCTTTGAGGGGTTGATTGTAATTATCATTGGCCTGAAACGGATTTTTAAAGTTATTTGGTATCTCCTTAACCAGCCCGTCTTTATCCAAATAATATGTATTTGATCGAAAGCGATTTAATATAATATGATTTTCATCATACTTTTTCATGATTTTTTCAAAAAATATATCAACGTAAGGATACCATATCCATTTCGGTAGCGTCATAAGATTAGCAATCTGAATATCCTTTTTATACTTATTAAAGCATTTTGTTTGCATATATTCATGAGCACAAGTAGCAAACGCTGTTTCTTTATAGATAGCAAAATCATTTTGCATATCAAATAAATCCATAACCAACCAATCTGCATCAGATTCAAGTAGCATATGTACTGTGGATTTATTTAAACATTGTTGTAAGGAATGGATACGTGATTTATCCCATAATTCTTCTGCAGATATATCCATTATTTCATTTTTAGAAAATGGAGCTGGCATAACAGACAATGCTATATTTTGTTTGTCTAAAAAGTATTTCATTTCTATATGATCATGTGCAATCCCATGTCCTGAACAATCACCATCAAGCAGTGATATACGTGAAATGCAGCTTCCTAATATATTCACCTTCATACGCGTTTCTCCCCTAGTAAATAGTTATAATCCATTACCAAAATAGCTTCATATAGTAATATCTAAAAATAGATCATTTTTATATAGCTATTACTTAGCAAATCCATGTGGCATCTATAGACATAACAAAATAAAATTAATAGTACCATTCCTATTTCAATATTTCTATTTCTTTTGAAAAATATTGACCTATTTTTGCAATAAATCCTAACGTATCTAGTTTCATTACTTCCGGAAACGTGGATATAACAGGTGCTGTCTCAAAACTAAGTACCCTATTAAATTTTATATTTTTCAATCCACTGATAAACCCATCCCAATCCGTAGAAGCCAAATTCTCTCTGTTTTTTGCAAATGTAAACGGTATCTGGTGAAGGTCAGCTGCTCCATCGTTATCATGTATATGCAAGACCTTCAATCTATCTCCCAGTGCAGTAATAAAGCTTTCAAAATCGATTCCCACCAAATTAGCATGCCCTGTATCAAAGCAAAATCCCAAAACTTCAGCCTGGTATTTTTCATTTACGCGGTCAATCCGTTCCACTGCCTTTTTAACATCGCAGCAAGGACCCTCTACTAGATGTCCACCTATGCTATCATATAAATTCTCAATACATATGGTTATACCAAGCTCCTTGGCTAAAGGAGCCATTTCTTTAATAAACTGCTCCGTACGTTTCCATTCTTCCTCCTCAGATCCCAAATACCTTGCCAGCTTACAACCGTGAATGACAATATATTGACAACCGAAAAAGGCACATACCATCATACTTTTTGGTGCAACTTCCTGCCAAAGATATTGATTCAGTTCCTCACTGGCCATTGGGACATAGACCGGATAGGGCATATGCATTTGATTAATAGTAATTCCGGCTGCATCTGCACCAAGTTTATGAGGTAAAAAAAATTTCTCAAGTTCTTGTATTGACTGGTCAAAAAATTTATTTAATTCTAACTGATATAAGGATGTATTCATAAGATACGAATTTAAGCTGAAATCTGCACAGGTAAATCCAGCTTTTTTTAATATAGAAAAACCTTCCTCCGGGTGATTATCGTATACGACATTCTTGGTCTGTACTCCAATCTGCATCATTATTTATCCCCCAGTCTGTCAAAAAAATAGGAAGGCATATATTCATCATTAAAAAATTCAATGTTTTCAATGCCCATATCAAGAAGTTGCTTTTCTATTTCCCGGTAATATACATTACAAATGAATACTCCACAGTCATCTGGAAGTTCCAGCAGGCTGTCAGGGGATTTAACTTCTAATCCACAAAATTCTGTCCCCCATATATTGCTATTATTATCACAAGTAAATAACGGAGGATGTTCCTCCCCATAGCATTTCATAAAATTGCGGCACATATTCCCTGCTCCGAAAAGAACAATAGATTGATATTTCTTTAACATGTTTTCAATTTCAATCTGCCACTTAAAATAATTTGCCACAGACATGGCAAGCTTCATCAGCTCTGGCCGAAGAATCGGCGAAAATGAACTAGCCGTATCAGAAAAATTTAAAATAAGACTTCCGTCAAACCCCGTCTCCCTTAGTCCACGGATCAAGCTAAGCCAATCAGTCACAGGCTGTGCTTTGTTTACGCAGGTAAATGGCAGTAAAGCATTTTCAGAATGACCATCACAGTCCCTTAGGATAACTGCTTTTAAACGGTTTCCAAGGCTTAAAACAAAATCATACATATTCTGCCCACATAAGTTGCAAACACCGACATCCATACAAAATCCAAAGCGTTCTTCTCCAACTTCTTCATTTAATCTATCAATCCATTGGACTGCTGTTTTTCCATCTGAGCAGATCCCCCTGATTAAATGACCATTTAGATCCCGGCACTGATTTTCTAAAAGAATCATTACATTATGCTCTCTGGCAATCCTAGAAAGATGGAGATAATAGTTCTTATTTTCTAACCATTCATTTTCTTGCTTCACACCTGAAAATAATGGTCTTATTATAATAGACTGGCTCCCCGCTCTCTTGCAAGCTTTAATACTCTCCTCCGCCAGTCGAATCAAAAGTTGATTGTAGCATTCATCTTTTGAACTTCTTTCCAAATAGGGAGCGTAAGCTATGGTTTTATTTAGTTTTACCTGGCTGCACTGATCCAACATGGGAATCAGGCTATTATAAAGTTCTAATGGATTACTAGATACACGTATTTTTTTATTGTTTTTATTTATACCAGTCTTAACGGAGAATTTTAATTCATTTGGAGAACAGACCATTGACATATCAAGCATAACGTCATGAAATCCTGATTTCACAATGTCCATAATCCCTTGTCCGGGCCGTTCTATATCAACGATTCCACTTGGAGCGCATATTATATTCATTTCATTTCTCACTCCTTCTCTAGAAATTCTTAAACTAGCTTCTGTTCGATTAGTGACTTAATTTTTGTAGAGCTGGTACCTTCTGTATAGGGGAAAAACACCATTTCTGCACCATGCTTTTCTAAAAATTCTTTCTCTGCAAGCCAATCTGGATTATCCGTATAATCACTACCTGAAAACTGGCAGTCAAAATGGTACATTCTGTATGCATCTCTGGTTCCGCCATAGTTTAGAGGTATTTCAACGGCCTCATCCACATATTTGCAGGAACGTACTAATTCTATTCTCTCTTCAAACGGAATAAATGGGACCGTTTTTTTATATTTTCTTACACCCTCGTCCGTAACTACACCAACAATTAAGTAATCACATTGTTCTTTTGCCCTTTTGAACATATTTAGATGTCCCATATGATACAAATCAAATACGCCTGCAATATAACCAGTTTGATATTTTTTAGGTGTCAAGTTACCATCTTTGATTGATAGCGGGATCGCCTGCTGCTTTCTTGGATAGTCCGCATTAATATCATAAACGCAATAATCTACAACTCCCATCTGCTTTAGCTGTTGAACAATTGCAATGTAATTTTTTATACATATGATAACTCTAATCTCTTCCTTTGGTAATTCATCAATAATCTGGGGTTGCATGATCTTAATTCCTTCCAGCATGCCTCCCCACTTTGATTCATTGTTGTCAATAATAGCATAAATTTCATACTGACTTTTAAACTGAGCAAGAAAGCGCTTTGTAAAATTACCTGATCCAAAGAGAATGATTTTCTTTTTATCTGCATTTTGAAATATGTCCACAAAAATTCTCTGATACTCCGAAGCAGAATAATTAATTCTTTGCCTGTTGGTATGAATGGTTGCTAAGTTGCGCTGGTACCTTTCATGAAAGCTTCTCAATTCCCTCTGGTTTCTCAACTTCTCTGTAAATACCCAGGCCATACGATATAACGTATCCATATGATCAATCATGCCAAACTTCTCATAGAAATATTGCCTTGGCAGTATTGCCTCCATTTCTGGATCTCCGGCATAAATAAGTTCAATCGTCCGAAGAATTATTACATTCGCCGGATAATTCTCTTCATAAAACTCTTGGTCATAAAAGACAAACGTTCCATTTACATAAAAACAATTCAGAGGAACCAGATCTACATATCCCTTTTTTAATATTATTCCAAGCTCACCTTTTTCCTTGGCTGCGTCTATATGCTCTGATGACTGTAAAATGAGCTCTCGGAATCTGCTCACTTCATCTTTAAACTTATCTAAGTTTTCTTTTGCTAGTCTTCGGAAATAAGTAACTGAAATTTCACTGTCCATGTATGGCATAGTGTAAGAATCATTTTCATACTTTCCTTCCAGTACCACGATTCCATGAGCTCTAAGGTCTTCCTCGTTTTCCTTTATTTCTCTCAACCTGTGTATACCATCATGATACAACGCACGCTTTTCAACTATTTCATTGTCTCTGATAATAGTTGCCATGGCTTTTTCTCTGCCCCTATCCATGGAAACGGTCACATGCTTTACATTTTCGTATGAATTATCATTGGATAGTTCTATTAAGAAGGAATTGGCCATTGTATGAAACAAACCGTTGTTAATGATATCTTTATATAGAAATTCTTCTTCCAAAAATACGGTATCCGGGTGGTTATACATAGGGAAGTACCTGATATCCAATGCTTCTACCGGTAAATAATCCTCTGAATAAATCAACTGGGGTAGATCCAGATTAGGTAGAACGGAGTAAAACTTCCTGTTTTTCCAACCGGAGGTATCTAGTAGATTGCAGATTTCTTCTTTGGAATAATTACGTCCTTGCAGATCTTTCCTGTCTTCTTTAGGAATCCTTCGATAATTCTCAATTCCATCAAAATTTCTATTGGTAAACGGGTCCCTATCTCCACAGAAATATCTTAAACCCAATCGGTTATCCATACCAAGAATCAAACGTCCACTGCTTTTTAACATATCTCTCCATAGAGAAAAAGCCTTCACCGGGTCGGGAAGGCGCTCTGCCGTACCTATTGCAATTATATAATCAAATGCTTTATTATTTTGGTTTATAAATGCTTCGTCTAAAGAAGCAGCTCCACTGATACAGATAACTGTTTTGCATTTTTCCTGTAAAAGTTCCTTCATACTGCATTCTTTATTTTCAATGTAGAGAACCTTTCCTTCCGGAGAAAAATTATACCAGTTCAACAATCCTTTGGGCATTTCCCAAATTATTTTATCCGCCTCCATAGCTGCCTCCATGTAAATTACTGATTATCTTTATTTTCTAATACATTCATCATATACTCATGTACTTTGATTCCGCAGGTACCATCCAAATTGGCGGCTAGTGTAGATAGTTCTTTGAGCTGTCGTTCACGAACATCGGTTAATCTGTCGTGGATTAAGTCGTCAATAAAGCCTTCAAAAGAGAATATTTTGCTTTCTCTTCGGAAGAAACCGGACTTTTCATCTACCTTTTCAAAGCCATCTTCACCTTCGGTGAGTTTTGCAAAATCTTCTTCGCTGAGAGTTGGATAGAACATCTCGTAGGTTTCGTCTTCAATGTTGACAATGGCTGCGGCATCATCATAGTTTCTTTGTACTATGATTGAATTCTCATCTAATCTTGCTCCAAATTCACTGGAAAGGTGAAATTTAGGATTATAACCATTTGCATTTTGGTCTACCTTCTTCCAAAAATCGTTTATAAAAAGACTTACTTCTCCAGTTATTTTATCCATCTTAACCATACTATTTGAAAAACCCGGAACTGTCACTACCCATTTCCCCATATCTATCAGAGATAAATGAGGCAACTTACGATCCATTGCTCCTGTCCAGAAGGAAAAACCTACTGGCATACAAAAAGTCTTAACCTTTCCTGAGCGTCGTTCCCATTTGACAATATCGCCGCTATTCACTTCTGTTAACCATAAATATTTATCATCTGCAATAATTCCTGAATATCCATTTTCTTTATTGCCTATCTTGCAAATTGCATATGTTCCATTCTTCATATTAAATCTTAGAATACAATTTGTGTAGGTAGCAGTAATCCACATTTCTTCACCACATACCGAACATCTATATGTCATTCCCTGGCTTAAAGCAACATCGCTATCTACGTTATCTATAAGCTCTTGAATGCATTCTGTATGATAGTACCATTTTCTCGTTTCTAAGTTAAATTCCGCTATATAATTATCTATAATTGGAAGATAAAATATACTATTTTTATACGTAACACATAATCCACGCCTTGCACTATCCCTCATATTCTCAGTTCCAATGAATTCAAAAGCATTAGATCTTATATTATAAACAGCTGGTCTTCCAGAAAAATCTGGAGAAAGATAAATATTATTTCCTAATTCTGTTATGAAGGGAAAAGCGCTATACCATTTAGGCTGATGCTCTACTCGTCCTGTATAATGAACTTGTTTTTCTTTCATGTCTTTGAAGAAGAGCGCATTATACCGACTTGTAGCAAACCAAGTCTTATCATCTTTTATTATTATATCTGTAAAATGTACTCTACATTTTTCTTCTTTCGTAAAAATATCTGTAATATGATTATCCAGAATAAATATCGGCTTCCCGGTTGCACCAAACAAATTAATAACCGAGCTTCCCTCTTCACCTATATAACCATCTGATAAAGCAACTGTTCTTGAGATATCTGGCGTATCATCCAAAACTCCAATCTTATTCTCCAAAAAATATTCTTTCAGGTTATTGTACTCTGACAGTAGCTGAGGCCTCATTGATTTGATAGTTGCCTCCAATAGTGGATGTGGGCGCCAAATAAGTGCCACTAGATTCTGTTTGATAATAGAATTGCAAAGACTCTTTATCTTTTTTAGATAGACACTTCCGTCATGCAAAAAGCAACCAATACTGGTATTTAACATCAATACCTTCTTTCCCTCAAGTAAAGGTTTCCATATTTCAGGTATAATAGTGTTCTCCTGACTAAGTTTGATTACACAGTCCAACTTAGGAGATCCAAACGGTAAGATTCTATCAAAATAGAACATACCTTTGCAAAAACTCTTTGCATATTCTGATTGTGCTACCATGTAATCCATATGTTGATAAACAGATAACGACAGATGATCTTGAGCAATAAATCCAGAGGTAACATAATATGGTACATAAACTAATTTATTTACATAATTTTTCAATTCACGGGAATAAAATCTTGGGTCTACCCTAGTAACTAGATTGAGATCGTCATATGGATTATGGATATAAGCCACATCAGGATGATTCTGTTCTAACGAATAGTCCTTAAAATTAATAATTGGAACGTCATCAGGAAATTGTGTACCATCATAACAATACATCCACCTGTTGGTATTTGAATTGAATTCATAATATGGAATGGGGATTACATAACACTCACAGCGCTCATCTTCATTACATGCACGCCAAATGCTTTCCAAACTGTCCCACATAGAAGCCTTATAGGGCATGAAAATCATTTGATACGTAAAAGGAATTTCTTCAATCATAAATTTTACTTTATCTATTAATTCGCCTAGCTTAGTTAATCTTTCAAGGCAGATTATTTTTTTCAGCGATTCTGATAAATAAAAGGCTTCTTCACAATATTGTTCGAGCACAGAGACGATATTAACATAGTCTGACGAATCATGTTCCAGTGTCTCTCCTATTGCTATAGCTGCATCTTGACAATCTGCAAGTATTTGTACTTGTTGTGCCTTATCGATTAATGCAGGCAATGAATCCTGTGATTGTTTCATCGAATCTAGTAGATCTATAAGCTTTTTCTTAATATATGTACGCATGTTTTTCTGTTCCCCTTTAACTTTTATACACTTATTTCCCTCATTATTAAATATTGGCTATAATTCTAATCTTATTTTATTATGATAGGTAAACATCCACCGTCTTAACGGAATTGTTTTATGAGAACAATATAAACCAACATACAGTAACGTATAAAAAAATACTTTTCTTTACTAATAATGTCTATATAAACTTTAACTTTTTGGAAATCTCCTTAAATTTACATGGTTACATCCTTAAGTAAGATAGGCAATTCTTTAATTCTATATTCATTCTTATAAAGCCAAACCGTTAATAGACGTTCTGCAAAGAATCCAATTGCTCTTTTGCTATAATCATCATATGGAATTTCGTCAAAACCTTCTGCTGCAGGGATAATGATGGAAAATAGCCATTCACAATATCTATCAAATATTACTTTTGTAGTAATAAACATGTTACATGGGAAGAATGCATATCCATCCATGACTTCGATAAAACATTCTACATAATCAGGCTGCAATTTCATAATTGCTTCTTGTACTAATTGCTTTGCTTTGTTAAAAGCTTTTTCATCTATTGAATTTTCTAAATATCTACTATTGGTCATTGGATAGGTACAGACAGCATTACCAACTAATATATCATATTCTTCTATCAGTGATCTTAACTCTACTTCGGATAGTATTTCATTACTATTATTAAGTTTAAAATATCTTCTGTAATGATTTAATCCCACTATTTCCTCATTTGCGTGTTTCCATAACCAGTATAATCCAGTGCATTCATTAATTTTGAAGTTCAAATAGGAAATATTATCACCATGTTCTCTAAGATAAGAAGTATTAGTACATTCCTTATTACTCAACCATAATGTAATATAAAGGTCAGAGGTAGGTGCATTATAATCTTTGTGCGTAGCAACATAAATTGAACATTTATCTTGTTTTTGATAAACTATTAATTGTAAATCTAATCCGCTAATATAATTTAAAGAATACCCCAACATGGATTTAGCTTTTAAGCGCTCCTGTCCACATGTATTATTAATAACCATTATAAACTTATAATTGTTATTAAATTTGTAATTCTCTATTTTAAATTTATCAAATATATTTTCGTATGAAGCTTTATCACACACTTCACCAAGTAAGATAGCAATACCTTGACCTCTATCAGTCCAAGAAATGTCAGCAAAATTTTCACCAAAAACATTTGTATTGCTCAGGATACCATTTGAGTAAAAGTATTTCTTCGTATTTGTTATGGAATGAATACCCAACTTACTACAAATATCCAATAAAGTTATGGGTTCCCATGATACTTTTTCAAAATACTTTTTTTCACTTATTATTTTTATTCCAGGTATCCCCAGCACCTCTGTAAGTTGAGAATATATTTCTTTAGCAATCGCATATCCAGTGCAAATAACAATAAAATCGAACTCTAAAGTTCTTATTTCTTCAGGTTTAATAATCTTTAAACCAGAATTTTCCTCTCCATCACTCGAAACATGATTATCTGTCACAGCTACGATTTTCGTTAAATCAAACTGCTTTATTCGTCTTTTAAATACATTACCCATGCCAAAGATAATTAATTTTTCACCTACCATCTTTTCCCCTTTAATGTCATTGGTTTCTTTTGCGCGTAGCATTCAACAAATCACTTATGTTATTAATCAAACTTTTTTTATATTGATTCATAGAAAAATAATTCTCATAAACATTATAGGCTTCTTCCCCGATAGCAGGCAATTTCTCATTATTATTTATAACCCACTGCATTTTTCCTGCTAAATCATCTACATCTCCTGATTTGCAGATTAAACCATTTTTGTAAGGCTCTATGATTTCAGCCGTTCCTGTGGTATCTGACATAATGCATACCTTTTTCAACATCATTCCCTCCGTTAACACTACTGGAAGTGGATCATATAAAGATGGACATACAATTATATCTATATCTAAATATAGTTCCATAACTTGCTCGTGGCTTAGTGATCCAAAAACTCTTACGCCTTTTTCTCTTTCATACATATTTCTATATTCATCTTGTATCTCACCTATTATCCAACACTCAATGTTTTCATTATTCGTCGTTAGCTTTTTTGTTGCTTCTATAAATATATCCTGAGCCTTTCTCTTTCCAACAGATCCTACAATAGCAAAAATAAGTTTGTTTTTTTCCTTGCTTTCTGACTTATTGTTTTCATAAGGAATACCGTATCTCATTCTCTTTATTTCAGCATCATAATGCTGATAAAAAACAGAATCAACACATGTACTTACAGAATAAGGGTATATATTTTCATTTAATATACACTTTATACTACTTATCCCCAAATAATTATAAACATCCTTATCTTCATGTAGCCACCATAAGACTGGCTTATTTAGTGAAGCCATGTCATTTATGTTGGTAGAGAATACAAGTGTATTTACAAATAGCAGATCAAACTCATCAAAAAACTTGTATATTTCCAAATTATCTAAAGATATATCATTGCATATTACAACGGAAATATCCAATTCCAGATAATCATATCTTAATGGTCCGTCTGATTTTGAAAAGACAGTAATGTTATAATAATCTTTAAGAATAGATGCTGCATAATAGAGTACTAGTGGAGCTCCTGTCAGACATAAGTCATGTGAACATAATAAAATACTTTTTCTATTTTTGATCTTTTTTTTCTTAATATAATACTTTATTTCATGTAGACCTTCCAAAAATCCCCTGTGTTCAATATCTATAATGCGAGTGCTTGAAACACCTTGTTGAAGTAACTGTTTCCTCATTTCCTTGTAATGTACGCTCATTATAAATATATAATCATAGCTATATTTATGAATATTAGAGGGAGATTCGATAATAACTCCATTCAAAGTAGCGCCCTGATTACTGGGATCGTTGTCTAAAAAAGCAACAATAGGGAGCTTAGAAAGTTCATGCTTATGGCGTTCATACATTTTGCCAATACCAAATATTATTATTCTCATACATCACCTGTCTTCATTTTTAATCTAAAGTTTAGGTCTTATACCTCATATAGTAATTCTGCCAATGAGACAATAGGGTAATCAATCTTCTCTTTTAACATTGTCCTTATTACATCATAATCAAAGGTTGCTGTTACAACAACTGCATCAACCTGGGGAAAGAAATCATTTACACTCTTTATTTCAATATCAGGATGTACCATTAGCTCATTTTGATCAATAGCATATAATACCTGAATTTCTGTATGCCTCAACTCTTCTAATAAATGTTTACCCATAACACCTAATCCATAAATAGCAATATTACAATATCCGCACTTTATCAAATACTTGCTAAGATTAACATTCTCCTCTTTTAATTGCAACCAACGATGTAGCAAATAATAATACTCCTTAAACTTATTATTTTGTTTCCACATATCAGCACTTATTTTTTCCCTGTCTCCAGATGGTCTTTTATCTACATTCAAGACCGATGTAAATTCTAATTTCTCATCATCAGCACTGTTTCTTAATTTTTCTTTAACAGATCTAAGTGCTTCTAAAAAGGCATATCCCCTTTTCTTGTCCGGCTCAAGGTACATACCCTCTCCCCATTCATTAAAAGCATTAATAAATAAGAATTCATTTTTTATTAATAAATTTTTCTGAGCTAATTTATAAAGATATTTTTCGAATACTTCAACAGACGTATTGATAAAAGCAGCTCCCCGATCCCCCCGCCTAGGAGTATCGTCATAATCAACAAATCCTCCAAAGTACGTTTTTAAATTACTCTTTCCTTTAGCAATCAATGCATTTTTCCATATGGATTCATAGTCAAAACACTTGACACCATTCTTATATTCAAAATCTAAATTATTGCTACTTATAATTGGATTCCAATAAGCACCAGGCCCACTATATAGAACTCCATCCATTCCTCTTTTTTCATTGCTACTATTTATCCCTAAAGTATAAATACCTTCTATTTCTTCGTCTAGTGCTAATTTCTTCCAATAATCAATCATCTCCGTAAAGCAAGCCATTTCGTCAGTCTTGTATATAATAAACAAAGGTTTTTTATCTACTTTTATATAACGATCATCTTTAAAAAATGGTAGAAGATATTTAAAATGGTCTTCCCATTCCTTTTCTCTCCCATATTTTTGTTCAAGGAGAATTCCATCGCCTTCACAAGAATGTTCTTTTTCCTTTTCAAACCATGTAAATTTATTTCCCAATTTACTCCATGATCGTGCCCATGATGTATTGTCCCAGCAAAAACAGAAAGGCATATTAACATCACACCAACTTAACAACAACTCTGCTGGCTTTTCCAATACCTTACGTCCGTCTTTAAAGTAATAGTGGTAAAAGCAGAAACCATCCAAACCATATTTAGACGCCAAACCTGCTTGCCATTCCATGGTTCTTTTCTGCAATAAATTATAATAATTATTATTCAGAGGTTCTCTTGGTTGATAATGCCCCTCAAACAACTTATCTGCCCTTTTCGCTGCTGTCCATTCTGTAAACCCTTCTCCCCACCACTGATCATTTTCAGGTATATTGTGGAACTGGGGCAAGTACATTGCGATAGTTTTAATATCCTTCATTGAAAAATCCCCTATACTATATTTAATTAATAAACTCAGTAATAACAACATTGTTAACCAAATTTACAAAGTCAATTATAATCGTTATATAAATGTATTTATTTTTATAAACGTATAACAATTTATAATAATTTTATTCACTTTCAAATTCCAAATTGAACTTAGACAACATCATATGTAGTGGTATTAATAACAGAGAGGAACTTTGGAGATTGTTGATACTGATTAATTTCCATTTACTAAATAGAAGTTAGGCTCTATAAATTGCCTTACTTTATGTGTTCCTGCCTAATTTCATAAACACAAATTTATATAAACTAATACAAACAAAGAGCCGCTTACGGACTAAACAATTATGTCTTGTTCTATTCCCATTTCTATTAGCTCTTGTTTAATACAGTCACTGATTTCCTTAGTTGAACTACAAATAACAATATGATCATATTCTACGGTTAAAATATCAGACACGCTTTTTATGTCAACATTTTTTGTACTATAATTTAAATAATTTTTATCTACCCATAAAATAACTTTACAATAATTTAACTTTAACAATTGATTATAAAATGTATTTCCAACAACTCCTGCACCATATAACACAATCTTACTTCCTTTCGTTATTCTATCAAAAGGAAACATATATTTAACCGTTTCAGCTAACTCATTGTAACATTTTTTTCTTATATTTACTGAGTTAATATAAAAATAATCCAATTGTTCAATTAATAGATTTTTATTTGAATAAAACTCACCTTTTAAGTATTTATATAAATCAAATAATTTTTCTAAATAGTTTTCATCCGTTATATAATTAGCCAATTCATTATGTCTTCTCTGTCTATGATAATAATATTTTTGATCAGAAATAACAATCGAATCTATATTTAAAATAAATGGATACAGTATAGCTATATCTTCTCCATAATGAAATTCATATTTTTCTTGTATTAATTTACACATTGATTTAAAGAGCTTATGACAATTAAAAATTTTAGTACATAGTGATGGATCTATTCCATGTTTATCGTTCTTTAGATCCCATAGCATATTAGGTATTATATGTTCAATAATCTGAAATTTATTATAATACCCAGCCTCTATAATATTCTTTTCAAATTTTTTATAACTATCGGAATAATATCTTATGATTCCAGAGGCAATCATGTCTGCGTTGTTCTTAAGTAAACTTTCCATCAAGTTAGTGTACATATCGGGCTCTATCCAGTCATCACCATCAACAAATGTTACAAAATCTCCATTAGCAATTCTGATGCCATCATACCGCGCTTTTATAACCCCTTCATTCTTTTTATGTATAACCTTAATGCGAGGATTTTTTGAGGCAAAACGGTCAATTATTATACTACTATTATCATCTGAACCATCATTTACAACTATTATTTCAATATCTATATAACTCTGATGTAACACGCTTTCAATACATTGTTCTAGGTATTGCTCAACATTGTAAGCAGTAATAATAACACTTAATAATTCTTTCATCATCAAACGCCCTCGTAAGCGATATTCACTCACACCCTATAATGGATTAATAGATTCTGCTACTTTATAATAACTAGTGTTCCAGCTCTATCTGCTAATGGTATTTTTTTAAGTAATAGTTTATTAACCTCTTCATAACGCTTTACTGCTTTTTTTACTCCATGTAGACTAGCTGTATTATAATCATGCAAAAAGATAACACCACCTTCTACTAACCTTGGATAGAAAAACTCTATCCCAGCAAAAATTGAGTTTTCAAAATCCACATCTATAGACACAAACTTATACGTTGTGTTTATTGATTCCTCTGTGATGGAATCTGGAAATAAACCTTTGCAAATCACACAATTATTAGAGAATGGTAACTGGGATAGTAATAACTCTTCTGATGTTTCTGTATGATAATCTAAAAATATCTTATTACATCTATTAAGAGCAATTTCTTGTTCACCTTCTCTTTTATCAAAACCTTCAAATGTGTCAAATAAAAACAACTTGCTTTCTTTAAACTTTTCGTTTATTAAGCAAGAGAATGTACCACGAAATACTCCAAGCTCAGCTACTTCGCCAATCAGACCACTTTCCAATATCTCATCAGCAATATATTCAAATGTTCTATATCTAAAATAATCATTCATATATTCAATTTTAGAATATTTTCCTATGCCAACCAATCGATTACTATCAAAATAATCTCTTTCATTTAATTTGATTAACTTATACTGGTTGAGCAACATATCTTCGTATAATTGTAAGGATAACTCTTTGACTATTTCCAAATCTTTCTCGAACAGTTTTTCATGTATTACATCTGTGAATATCACCTTGTTTCTAGGTAAATCCATTTCAATACATGTATTATATATTTCACTAAAATACGAGCTAGCTATTATTAGAAAATCTGATTGATCTGTTAATTCTTTAACATTCTCTACTCCATGCACCCCGAATCCCTCAAATATCTCACCCTTATGATAAGTATCAACAATAGCTACTATATCACAGTTTTTAAAATATCCATATTCAATATACCTTTTAGCTCGTTCGCCGCAACCCCATAGTATTATTTTTTTATTCATTTCTGTTCTCCTAAGTAAATAAACCTCTGCTGTTGTAATATTGCTCAATTGCTACTCTTCAAAATATTTAATTTATTAAAAAAATCAAATCTATTATTCATATCTTCATTCATCTTTTCTGTAAACCAACTCAAATTATGATGATGGATAGCTATTGTATTATCACTTATGTGCTCATAGTGTAAATAGCAATTCTTACTATCCAGTATAGTTGAAGGATAGATTGACATATTTTTGATTTCCTGATATTGATTATTACATCTAACTCCATACTTTTTCAATACGTTATATTGATGTAAATCGCATGCCATTAAGTTAGCTTTACCATCTTCCTCTATAAATTTTATTTGATCATAGTAATCTCTCATTTCTTTTATTATTGGTTGATTTCTAACTGCACCAAACCCCAGGCCCAAACTCGGGTACCTTCTAATATTAAATCCACAAAAGGCTTCTTGATACAGCATAACATCCAAATTACTAATCAATTCAACATCTGTATCTAAATAAATACCTCCATGTTCATATATAATGTCCAATCTTGCATAGTCTGGAACAAATCCCATATTACCAGTTTCATAGGCTTGTTTCATATATATGTTTTTATTTACATCATAATTATTTTCATCCCAACGTATTATCTGATATTCTGGGCAGAAGAGTTTCCAGCTATCCATATATTTCTTTAGCTTCTCTGGTATTTCTTTACCTCCGAACCAACAATAGTGTATTTTCTTTGGAATAATAGGGTTATTTACTTTTTTAAATTCTCCCTGGTATACGTTATTATCATATTCTTTACTAAGTACCAATTGCCATATTACCACTGGAGTATCACTTAATTTTTTGATATTATCTAACTGTTGGCAAACACCATAAACATCAGCACAACAAATTAAAATATAATAACTACTATCTGCCTTTTCTAATAATTCATCAGGAGAAATGATAGGATATGATTTATCACCTACTACAAAATTTTCACCCCACCTCTCACTATCATTATCAATAAATGCTTCGATTTTATCTCCGAAGCCACTATCTAGCATAACATTCGCACAAGCAATTCCATACTTTCCGCTACCAAAACAATATATTTTTTTGTCCATAGTATTAATTTGTAAACTTCTAAGATCACAATTAACTAAGTTCATATTTATCTCCATTCGATTGCTGCATCATGCTACGTAATTATTAATAATACAATACATTCATAGTGATATAACTGTACATGTTTTAAATAATAGCCACAATATTTACTCCATAGAATTAATCTTATATAAAAAATACAACTACCTTACTATAATTGTTTACCCGCCTTAACAATACTAGTGTTATCTTCACCACAACCACCGCAAACTTTACAAAAACTCAAATATTTTGAAGGTATAATTCCTAAACTATACTCCAGTAATTTTATCTTATCACTTTTATCATTTGGTTTAAGATCAGATAAATTAATGTAATCCTTCTCGTCCAAGCTGAATAAACCTGCCTTATCTGCACTCCAGGCAACATTGCAAAAGAAAAATTTCCCATCATTTAGCCCTCTCCAACCAGGGTCACACTTCATCATGTGATCCTTTACTTTATGATCTAATATATTCATAGGAACAGATGGAAAACCAAACTCACTCCATACTAAATCCTTTCTTACTACAAATATAATTTCTCTTTTATTAAGAATATCAGTAAGTTCTTCTATTTTACCTCTTTGTATATTTGCATACTTATATTCACTAATAATTACTATCACATTATACTTTTCAAAAATCTTTAATGTAGATTCAGGTGGTATCAATGTACCATTAGTTGTTATACAAATACTGCCAAATTTATTTGCATATTCTTCAAATAAGTACTCGATAACATCGTTTATCTCTCTATTTAAAAGTGGTTCTCCTCCGAGTAAACCTATCTCAAAAACAAAATCTATCCTCTCAAATAATAAATCAAAATTTTTCTTTATACTATCAAAAGAGTAACTTATGGGTTCCTTATAGTAAGGAATAAACATATTACAATTGCGGCACTTCAATGTACACTTTGTAGTTATCGCGACATCCATAGAGAATATATTGCATTCATTATTATACTTATAATACCATTCTACTGCAAATTGACTAATATGACAGAATTCTTTATATTCTTTAAGTCCTATAGCCTCTAATTGTGCTTTTATTTCTGCATAACGTCTCTTAGCTATA
This sequence comes from Lacrimispora xylanolytica, assembly GCF_026723765.1. NCBI lineage: Bacteria > Bacillati > Bacillota > Clostridia > Lachnospirales > Lachnospiraceae > Lacrimispora > Lacrimispora xylanolytica. The sequence goes on along the minus strand of NZ_CP113524.1, from coordinate 160,958 downwards.
GTAACAACTATTTTGCTATCCGAATCCAGATCTTTTATTTTATCTACGCCAACTATAGTCTTCCCATATAATAGCTGTCCTTGTTTACTTTGGTCAGCATCTATTATATATGGTACTTCAAAATCATCTATAATTCGCTTTAAAGAACGGTATGCTTCCAGTCCAGATCCATAAGGAATAATCTTATGAACTAATTGCCAATCATCTGATAAGTAATTTATCTGAGAAATTATTTTATCTCCCATGTTTATCTCTCCTTTACTCTAATCCATTATCTTTAACTCTCGTCTTTGAATGAGAGCATTGTCAAAATAAAAAATTTCTTTTAATCTTTCACTTAGTATAAAATTATTGTTTAATAACTCTCCATAAAGATCGTCAATAAACCTTGTATCAACTTTTTCTTTTCCTGTTAAACTCTTTGTTGCATCTTTTATAAAGCTCTTTACTCCTTGATTTATTTCTTTTCTATTTATAAAATACTTCTGGTTGTTTCCATCGGAACTATATACGAACTTACCGTTGGTGTCAATCCTTAATAACATCCCATTTGGTGCAGTTAAAAAACTTTCTAACAATAAACATTTTTTTAATATATTACAGTTTTTAGCTTTACTATCTAATTCGTCTTGAAAACAGGGAAATAAAATATTATTTGCATTACACCTGTTACTAGGCGATAAATCGCAAGCCATATAGAATCCAATTAACTTTTTATTTAATAACTTAGATAAATAGTATTGAGTATTCCCATAAAAAAACAAATCTACAAAACCGCACTTTTCTTTCATTTCTTTTGAGTCAAGATAGTTTAAATAGTTATTCCTTTCATCATAAATTTGCCGTTTTATTTCTTCAAAATATTTTAAACATAGCTCATATACCTGTTCATAATCATTTACTGTACTAATCCATTTTTCATTATAATCCTTTGTTCTAGTATCAGCTATTATGGAGAACCTGTCCTCTAAGAAATCAGAAAAAGTCCCATTATAAGGAAATCTAATTACGTCTTCTAAATCTTGTTCCGATTGTACTGACGGAACCATGACTGCACGCCTAGATATTTCTAGATAATCACAGTTTACTCCATACCCTCTAATTTGGGATAAATATTTATAATTCTCATAAAGAAAATACCCATCTCTAGCTAAAAAGTATAATTGTTCAATACCTTCAGTCATTACCTTTTCTTCTATCCAGCGTAGATAAGTATAAATTACAGGTCCAAACAGTCCATATCCCAAATTATATTCTGTACCAAAATATAATTTACCTTTCCAGGAATTTAACTCAAAAGGGTTGTTAAAATTATTAGATATAAATAATCCAGCAATGATGGATGCATACTCACTACAGATTTTTGTTACTACTTTTTTAATAGAAGAATTATTGAGCATATCTGACCCTGCCATAACATGGTAAGTATCAATTCCATATTTTTCAGCTTGTCTAATATCTGAATAAATATCATCACCTATATGCAGTGATTTCCTACCTCCTACAACTTCTGTCCCATATTTTACCCACATGTCACCATTATTTTTACTAACTCTTTTAGCATTAGATATCCAAAGTTTATTATCATCAACATTAATCTGAAATTTATTTAATATTTTTTTTAAAAAGTTAAAGGGTAAATGAATATCAGTCAGGATGTAGATATCCTTCCCATCATTCTTCAATTTTTTAAATAGCTCAACCATTTCTACTCTTGGAATAATCAAACTTTCTTCTATCTCAAACTCCAACTCTATAATATTTTCTATTAGACTATCTTCTAATTTTGTTAAATTTTTTAGTGAATTATATATTTCATGAATATTAGGATTATTCACTTTCGCTTCACTTATTGCTTGTTTCCTTAACTGGTTAAAATTTAAATTAATATTTTTTTCAATAAAACATTTTTTTTCTACAATACTCCAAACATCTTGCGGTAGATATACTCGCCTTGTAATTAATGTATCAAATAAGTCAAAAGATATAATTTCGTATTCACTCGCCTTATCATATAATACCTCAAGAGATTGGTCCCAATATGGATTATTACAATAAGAATCGTCTATGATTATACTCTGGGCAATCTCACCATTACAGTAATATACAGGAATTTTAGCGTTCGATATTCTTTTATAAATAATTTCCCAATAACTTTGAGGTGCATTAATAATTATTATATCTGCTACATCTTCTGCAGCATGTAAACTAATAATAGGTAAGCCATACATCACTTTACCAATATTATCTTTATCTCTATCCATCAGACCTACTATATTAAAATCTTTTAAGTATGGAATAAGTGTTGCAGTTCTTCTACCTATACCATAAATTACAACTCTTTGCTCTGTAAAACTGATAAATTTTTTTCTGAAAGAGTCAACCTCATTTTGGTAATTATTTACTCCATTGTCCAATTTATAATTCACCTATTTCCTCAATTGTTTTTCTATACATCTCTTCTAAACTTATTGTAGCTTTCCAACCTAGTTCTTCAACTTTTCTTGCCGATAATCTAGCTCCTTTAATTTTTGAGTAACCATGATTATCACTTATATCGTAACGAACTTCTATTCGAGAAGATGCAATTTTATTTGCTACCATTTCTGCCATTTCTTTTATACTCATAGAATTATCTTCATTTACTACATTATATGCTTCTCCCGTTTTCCCCATTAGGAGTACTAGGAGCATCGCCTGTACTGCCTCTTCTGAATCAACATAATTACCCATAGACTCACCCCCTGTATGAAGAATAATATCACATCCACTTATTGCAGATTTTGCAAATTGTACATATACTCGATTATCCTCTTCAGTAATACCTTTTCCAAATGTTTGTGCTAGACGCACGATTTTGATTGGTAAACCAAACTCTTTATAATAGCAATAACAATAATTTTCAGCTAATCTTTTACCAAGCGGGTAACTACTTCTTTCTGCTAAAATATCTATCTTTCCTATATCGTTTTCTGACACTTTTCTGTCTAAGAAAGGTAAATCTCCATAAATCTCCATTGAAGAGACATAAAGAATACCCATAATATTACACCTAAGTGCGAACTCCAATACATTTTTTGTACCTATGACTATTCCATCCAAAGTTTCCACTGGATTAGTAATCATGAATTTTGAATTGGTATTAGCAGCACAATGAATAATATAATCTACAGACGTGTCAATAGTTGACCAATAGTATTTATCAAGAATATCTCCTGGATATAATCTAATAAAATCTTTGTCCATAATGAAAGGGATTATCTTCTTCTCATTCCTTACACAAGCAAAAATTGTTATATGAGCACTATTCTCTATATTGTATTTATTAATTAAGCTTATTATATTTCTACCAACTGTTCCAGATGCACCAGTAAGTAATATTGTTTTATTAGATAACTTTTCAATTAAAGCCTCATGATTTATCATTTAGTTAACCTCTCGATTAAATTCACAACTCTCTTGCTAGCATTTCCATCTTCCAATAAACCGACCTGTTCAAAAAATCCACTCAGTCTTTCCTCATATTTTTTTTGATTATATGTCTTTATATTATTTATAAGTTCCTCATTACTGGTTGATACAGGAAATGGTAAAGAATCCAAATCCCATAATAATTCTCCTCTTTCTAAAGAGTATTTTTCAAGATCATCTGCATATATGAATACTGGTAATTTCATAAATGATGCATCAAAACCAACACTTGAATAATCAGTAATTAGAGTATCCACTCCTGCTAATAGTTCATACATATCGTCTTCCAAAGTAACATCAATTACCTTCTCACAATGCTCACCTACATTATACTCTTTAAAGCAATCTTTTATCTGTGGGTGTAATCTAATAAAAACAAACCACTCCTCATTATTTCCTTCTTCCAGCGTACTTATCAGTGTTTTAAAATCTATATTTACATTCTTCATACTAACTTTTCGTAGAGCCTTTTGACTTCCGCCTCTAAATGTAGGTGCATACATAACTATTTTAGCATTAGTCGGCAATTGATATTTATCACGAATTTTTTCATATTGATCTTTCTTTCGATTTATAAGAATATCACATCTGGGGGATCCTGTTTTTATAACATTGCCACTATATAAAAACCCATTTTCGCATATGCTTGTGCACCATTCTGAATTAGAAAGAAAATAGTTGATCATTTTTGAATCATTCTTACTAACTTTATATGCTATGTGTGGAAACTCACCTTTTCTTAGCTTGCCTACTGGTTTAAAGCCGATCGCCCCATGCCATGTTTGTATATATATTTGATTTTTACGTTTTAAAGTGCCTAAATGTTTCCTACTATTGTCTATCCAAATCTCTGCTGTACATAAATGATATACCCTACTAAAAAATTTATTAGAAGTAACATTAATTTCTTTAGGAAATGTTTTTGTCAAATCATCTGCAATCCAGAACAGCTTGAAATTGCCATCTTCTTTTAGACGTAATATTAATTCTTCAGCAATATACTTGGGATTACACCCATACCCACCTTTCCCTTCTAGATTACAAAATACTATCTTATTTTTTTTTATTGGAAAAACTCTAAACATCAAAAAAACAATAGATGTAACCAATCCTTTAAAATTTCTATAAATTAAATATACCTTTTCTTGCATAAGTAATACCTCACAAATCAAAATATAAATTGTTTGTTTTCTTGTGATTCAAGCATGGCTCTTAGCATATAAAAATCATCAGGTGTTGTTACTTTAATATTCTCAGATGGTCCATCTACTAAATAAGTTTCTTTGCCATAATAATTCATTATTGAACAGGAATCTATAAAATCATTACACCCCTCTTTAAGAGCCATTTCATGAACTTCTATAATATCCTTCAAGTAAAAACTCTGTGGGGCTTTTGCCATTCTTGATAATTCTCGTGTAGGTACATTTTCGATTTTATTATTTTTGTTTACAATCAATACTGTTTCTTTTACTGTACAAGTTGTAATAGCAGATCCATGCGCTTTTACACTGTGAATATTTTTAGTAATCAAATTTTCATCTATCATCGGCCTTACACCATCATGTATCAATACAATAGTATCTTTACCAGAATATAAATTACGCGCTTCGCATAGGCCATTATAAATAGATAGTTGTCCTGTTTTTCCCCCTGGTATAACAGATACTACTTTTTTAAAATTATATCGTAATAATAAATCTTGCAAATAATCAATCCACTCTTTTACGCATGCTATTATGATACCATCAACATCAGAACAATGTTCAAACTTTTCTAGAGTTCTTATTATAATAGGTTTTTCATAAATTTCGAGAAACTGTTTCGGCTTCTCAATATTATTCATACGTATACCAATTCCACCAGCAAAAATAATAGCTATGTTCATCATTCTTCACCCACCTTTTTTATATTGAAAGTCTAAATGAGAAAGTTAAATCTTTTAATTATCTGTACTAATTCATGTATTAACTTCCAAATTTCTACAAGTAAATCTCAGGCTCGTTTAAAAAAACGTCCGTTATCCCTTTACTTTCAAGGTCCTCTAAATTCAGTTTTACTCCTGTTGGCTTTTCAGGATATAAATGGCCAGTAAACCATGCTCTTACATTATAGCCTTTTAATTTATCAATTTCCAAATCTATATCTTTCCAATGTGGATGAAGTGCTGTAGCTCCACAGCCACCTCTCAATTTAAAAAGACAATCGGATACCTTTCTATCCAGAATGCCAGTCTCTGCTAAAGGATCAATTTTTTTTATTTTTTCTAATGATATTGCGCTAAAAGAGGAATATATAATATAATTTTGTACATCTCTTGTATGAATTAAATCAATAATTTTCTCTTCCATGCCATCATAAGGGCAATCTGAATTTTTTAATTCAATATTTAATTTCAATCCTTTTTCAAAACTTGGTTCCAACAAATCTAATACTTCTTCTATCGTAGGTATTCTCTCTTCTATCCCATTTTCTGCTCTTATTCTTAATTTTTTTAAATCTGATAGTGAATGCAGCCGTACTTCACCAATACCATTCGTCACTCGATCAACTCGTTCATCGTGAAATACAACCATATGACCATCCTTAGACATTTGAATGTCCAACTCAATACCTGTAAGTTTATTTATACTTTTAGCTTTAGAAAAGGCCAGCAATGTATTTTCTGGATACATCTGACTACAGCCTCTATGCGCCCATATATTCATAAATAATTCACCGTTTTAATATAGATCCTCTCGATCATTTAGTTACCCAACCAACAGTTAAGTTAAGCTGTTTATAGTTATTAATATCTCCATAGTCGAAGGCATGTTAAAAGTTCATTTATTATTCATAGAATAGCTTAATATACATTGTTTTAATTTTTATTAAAATAGCAAAACACCAATTATAAGATGGTTGTGTTTATAATATAGGATAGTGAATAATCTGTATATTTAATTTTTTAAAGGCTAATACTCTATTATCTTAGCATTAGAAACTTCTCTATAACTCTGGCCATTGCAATTGACTCTTCTTCTGTAAATTTATAAGATTTCCTTTCACCATTATGAATGAGAGACACAAATTCACTTAATTCATAACGCAATCCATCACCTAAAAACTTTGCAGTATACTGTTCCTTTTTAGAAGCGTTCTCAAAGCGAACTTCAAAGGATTTTGTCAGCCACCATGGCGATTCTGCTAGTATATATCCTTTTGTTCCTGCTATAATTAATTGCCCTTCTGACTTTACAGCAACACCAGTTTTAGATAACGCCATTCCTTTTTCAAAGACAAAAGAAGCTTTTGTATACAGATCGATACCGTTTTCATTTTTAATACTATTAAAACTAACATCTTTATATTGAGTTCCTAACAGCTTAAAAATGGGAAGCATGGTATGATTCCCAAATTCAAGAAATCCCCCTCCAAAATTAGGATCCCTACTTTCTCTCGTATCCGGATCTGCAATCCTGGTGAAACATGCTTCTACATCAACAATATTTCCGATTATACCACTTCGTGCAACTCCCAAAAGCTGATTAAAACCTGGGCAATATGCCGTCTTGATAGCTTCCATGAGCAGGCAATCATTTTCTTTTGCAATTGCAAATAATTCCAGAGCCTGATTTTTTGACAAAGCCATGGGTTTTTCACACAGAACATGCTTTCCAAAACTTAAAGCTGCCTTTGCATATTCAAAATGAGTTTGATGTAAAGATGCTATATATACTGCATCTAACGGTTTTAAAAAGTCTTTGAAACTTTCCCAGTATGCTTGAATTCCAAAACGATCCGCAAATCTTTTTGCGCTGTCTTTATGTGGATTAAAGGCACTGATTGCTTCAATACCACTGACAAACTTTGCTTCAGGCACAAATCGAGATGCAATACGGCCGGTTCCTACTATTCCCAATTTTATGATAGGATACTTTTGTTTTCTTAACAATGTACTGGAAATTTCTTTTGTTCTATCTAGGTATATTACTTTGCAGAAGTCGTTCAGGTAATCAAATTCACCCGTCCAGTCTGATCCTATGGTAAAAATATCTATGCTGTATTTATGAATATCCTCCACCTTCTGTCCAATATGATCTTCCACAATTATCTTATCAGCAAACCCAGTTTTTTTTACATTCTCAATTCGATCTATAATAGAGTCTACAACATTTAATTTTCCACGGGATTCATCATATTGTTCGGTAGTGACCCCCACAATCAAATAATCTCCTAACGCTTTTGCTCTCTCAAGCAATTTATAGTGTCCTTCATGAAATAAATCAAAAGAACCATATGTAATTACTCTTGTCATAAAGAAGCTCTCCTTTTAATAAAAAACTACTTATTACATGAAACTATCGTGCTTAACACTAAAATCGACTCCTTATAGTCTCTTTAAATTAACAAAACCTCAAACAGTTTAACATCCTATTAATATATCGACAAATTACAACATATAATTACATATCTTCCTATAATTTATGTATATACATTTTTTTCCTTTTAATCAATCTTAATAATTACCTATTACGCAAAAAAGGGATTGTCACTATAAAGTGACAATCCCTTTTTAATATTATAATCAAAGATTATAATTACTTTAATAACTGAAGAACACCCTGAGGTACCTGGTTTGCCTGAGCAAGCATAGCCTGAGAAGCCTGTACAAGAATGTTGTTCTTTGTATAGGACATCATCTCTTTAGCCATATCAACGTCACGGATACGGCTCTCTGCTGCTGTCATGTTCTCAGATGCAACGCTTAAGTTGTTGATTGTATGCTCAAGACGGTTCTGAGTAGCACCAAGCTTACCACGAACACTAGATACTTTATCAATTGCCTTTTTAATTACACTTACAGCTGCTGATGCTGCAGACTGAGAATCAACCTTAGCAGTACTCAAGGTTAATGAAGCACTGTTCATTTTTCCTATTGTAACTGCAATCTGATTATAATTATCAGATGTCTCACCAATCTGGAGTGTTAATGTTTTACCAGCACCAGCACCATCTAAATTACCATTTAACAGCTTCATACCATTAAATGATGTACCATCAGAAATTCTATCAATTTCCTTACTTAATTCAGTAAATTCTGCCTGAAGATTTGCACGATCTACAGTATTCTCATAGGTACCATTAGCAGACTGCTGAGCCAGTTCAACCATACGGTTAAGCATAGAGTGAACTTCTGTCATAGCACCTTCTGCTGTCTGGATTAAAGAAATACCATCACTAGCATTCTTAGATGCAGTCTCAAGACCTGTGATCTGAGCTCTCATCTTTTCAGAAATAGCAAGACCAGCAGCGTCATCACCTGCACGGTTGATACGGTAACCAGAAGATAACTTTTCAAGGTTCTTGCCAACAGTACCATTATTGCTTGTTAAGTTTTTGTAAGAGTTTAAAGCTGCGATATTATGCTGAATTCTCATAAAATAACCTCCTTGAATTATGACGGGGAATTCCTTTTCCCCCATTTTTTTATTCTAAATCTTTTATTCGGGCCCTGAATGAAAGATTGAATACCATACGTTCAAACCACAAAAAGTCAAATTTACTTGACTATATCTTATATCGTCACATATTATTTATACATAAGACTTAAATTAAATATTTTAATAAAAATGTTAAGTCCCAAGTATTTCACGCTCATTTTCATGGAAAAAAACTTTTTCCTCCTGAGTAAACAAATCATATACTCCCTTTTCTAATTCATTAAACATAAGCCTTCGGCTTATTCTAATCAAAAACAGCTTGTTTTTAGCTCTGGTCAAATCATAAAGTTTGGAAAGAAATGATAAGATAGCTGATGCAATTTCCTCACCCTCTGCTCCTCCTTTAAATAATTTTATCATTTCCATTAGCACATCTTCTCCATATGGCTCCATTCGCAAGTAAAGAGTACCATACTTAACTGCCTCCTGAGCCTGATTCAATGATCTGTAAGCTTCAAAAAGCCTTCCATATACATTTGAAAGTGAACCAGCCATATCTAAATTACCATCGCTATCATATAGTTCAAGACGACGCAGTGCCAGTTCCATATAGTCAATCCCTGGCTGCAGCTTACCCCGATCTAGCAGCCAAAGAGCCATCCAATATTCTGCATCTGGTGCTAAACAAGCAAATTCAACAGATTTTTGATATACTTCTAGAAGTTCTCTTTCATCATCCACATTACTATAATATTTAATTTTTAACAAATTACAGAATACAAAATCCCTACGCTCCTGAAACAATTCGTGACTCATATGTTCTACAACCAAGTTATAAGCCTTCTCTGCCTCTTTTAGCTGCTTGTTTGCTAGAAAAGAATCTCCAAGATAAGCCCATGCCTCATAATTCTGAGGATTTTTATCTACTTCTTTTTGTAAAATAGCAATATTCCTATCTAATTTTCGTGTTTCTTGGTAAACTGCGTTTGAATAACCTGTATGGTAAACCGTAAGTATATCTCTTGCTTCAAACGCTCTAGGCGCTTTTGTACCCCCTATCATGAGCGTTTCATGAATACTGCCATCGTACCTCAAACTCTTGACATTACTGAACAATCTTGCCTGTGTAGCAATTGAAGTAGTTCTACCTTCCTCATCTAGATTAGCCAGTGACGATCTTATCATTAATGGTATCTTAAGCTTCCGTCTCTCCTCTTCCACCTGCGCAAGCAAAGGCAAAATCTTCTTAGTATCTTCCTCAGAAAAATACTCATCCGCATCCAAAAACGCAATCCAATTCCCTGACGCCTGCTCAATAGCAAAATTCTTAGCCGCAGAAAAATCATCTATCCATTCAAAATGAAAAACCTTTGCGCCCATCTCCTCCGCAATCTCCACGGTTCTATCAGTAGACCCGGTATCCACAACAATCTGTTCACAAACAATATTTTTTCCCCAGGATAACGCTTTTCTTATATTTTTTTCTTCATTTTTAACAATCATACACTGTGAAAGGTTGATCTTGATTTTCACTAAAATTCCCTCCTGATCAATCATAATTTATCTATCTGTAAAGGTTCTTAAGAAGAAACCCCTCTAATTACTCTTCCTATTAATTAATATCGTTCTCCTACATAAAAAAATAAGTTATTTACCTCTAACTATTTTCTATAGCCATAAAAACCTCACTACCATTACAAGATAAATTTCCTAAAACTAAAATTTATCTTCAATAACTTTAACACCACTCACTCAACTATGTAAATAGCAATGAAATTCGTACAGCGTTACTTCCTAGAGCTATAGTCTATTAAATAACATCTAGAAATTTCAGTCTAATATAATCCTTTCTTGATCCGGACAGTGACTCCATACCCGGCCGAATGCATTACAAACAACCTCCCTTTTCCTATCCCACTATCCTACTCGCACAACAAAAGAGCACCACCACATGCCCATATAAAATACGGTCACCCAGCAATGCCCTCCGTTTTTAACCAACAATTATCAGTCTGCTCTAGCCTCATTATGACCATAAAAGGTAAGCAGGTACAACCCGCAGATTCCTACCAGGCCGTACACAATCCTCGTAATCCATGTCATGTTGCCGAAGATAAATGAAACCAGGTCAAAGTTAAAGAAGCCTATCAGTCCCCAGTTTACTGCGCCGATAATGGCAATGGTCAGAGCTGTGTAATTTAATGCTTTATTTCCCATGGCTCTACCTCCTTTTCTTTTATATTATGGAGCAGAGATATGGTTTTTATACATTATTTTCCCAAACTATCAATTCGGGATTTTAATTCATCTTCCCGGTCCTTGAATAGAAGTCTTTCATTATACTGATAATATCTCTCGCAGTCGTATTCTTTTAAAAATTTTACGCTGTAATAGCCGGTATTTAATTCGGTCACGAATACCACCATCTCCTGACCATCCATAAAAGTAGCTTCCATAAAATCAAAAGCATGCTCTAAAGCCCTTCCACCGCTCTCAAGAAGTGTTTCATACCGCTGGTTTTCCTCTTTGAAAAGCTCCCGGATCCGATTCCATGAAGCATTCACATCCACATGCTCTTCCTCAGATTCTTCCTTTTTCAAAGTCTCCTCATATCTAGCCAAAATACCTTCCACATCCCTGGCCAGATAATCTTCTCTCCTATTAATAAGCCCAGCTTCCCGCTTTTTATTCCAAACTTCCTTCCACTCTCTTCTCAAAACAGAAAGCCGTTCCACCATAGACTGATCTCCAACGCTATCAACTTCTGGATTTACCTTTTTAAGCTCCTCCATCAAAAGCCCTGTCCTGTCTGCCTGATCTGCTACCGCCCGGAACTGCTGCCCCAGCTTTGAAAGTAAAAGTCCAATCACATTTAATTTTTCATCAAATGGAGCGCGGTTTAACTTATTGCAAAGAGTCTCCCTTATCACACCAGAAAGAATTTCATCGATCTGATAATCGTCCTGGTATTTGTAGTATAGGTGGAGATAGTTTGTGAAATCCTTGGCAATTTTAGGAAATTGAATATACTCTCCTACTACATCCCGGTCAACGTCCTTTTCAATCCGCTCACTGATCTGAATAAAGCGGGATAAATCCTCCCAACCTCTTGGTGTGGCAAAGAATTTCCCATCCACCGTAGTTTCTATCCGGCAGAAATTCTCCGGTCTTGTATTCAAATAAGAAATAACCGCCGGGTGAAGATCATGCTCATACGCATAAGCCTTCCACACTTCAAAATCCGGCTCGACCTGAATAAGTTTGATTCGATCCAGAGTCACCACATCAAAATCCCGGACTGACTTATTATACTCCGGCGGGTTACCAGCAGTTACAATGACCCAGCCTTCCGGAATCTTATGGTTACCAAATGTTTTATACTGTAAAAACTGAAGCATTGTCGGTGCCAGGGTCTCAGAAACGCAGTTGATCTCATCAATAAATAAAATCCCCTCATTAAGCCCTGTGGTCTCCATTTTTTCATACACAGAGGCTACGATCTCGCTCATGGTGTATTCGGTCACGCGGTAGGTTTCATTTCCATATTCCTTTTCCCGGATAAATGGAAGTCCAACGGCACTCTGTCTCGTATGGTGGGTGATGGTATAAGCCACCAGGCCAACCTGACATTCTCTTGCTACCTGCTCCATAATCTGGGTCTTTCCCACACCGGGAGGTCCCATGAGGAAAATAGGTCTTTGCCGCAGAGATGGAATCTCGTAGTTTCCGTATGCATCCTTTAGTAAGTAAGCTTCTATGGTTGTTTTAATTTCTTCTTTTGCTCGTTTTATATTCATGGCAGTTTCTCCTGTTATGAAAGATTTAAATCTTCCTCCGTCAGTATTACCTTCATGGCCCAGCCGGGGACAGAGATGTCCTCATACTGTCCTTCCATAAACACAAAGGCTGTGTCATAGGGCGGCATGGCGACGGGATAAATTCCTTTTCCATCGGTAAAATAAAGAAGGCCCCGGAGCTTTTTAAATACTCCTTTGTTTAAAAGGCCGTTAACATATTCAAAGGCTGGACGAAAATCCGTTCCTCCAAACCCGCTTATGGTGAAATGTTCCATATAATCTTCCATTTCTTCCCGGCTTGTTATGGTTACATCGGAGCGGATCTCTTCATCACACTGAATGATGTGGATGTTGACCTTTCTGAAATAGCTTTCTGATTCTGAAAGCATTCCGTAGGTCTCCTCTAAAAATCGTTTTACCAGATCTCCTGATACTGACATGGAGGTATCGATGGCTATTACAAAATCTTCTATTTTAAAAACCTCTCTTGTTTCAAGGGGTTCAATTAATGGCATATTTTCATAAAGCGTCATCCCATAGGTGTAAAATATGGGATCAAAGGAATCGGGATCGACTTCTGCTTCTTCCCGCAGTACTGCGAACTTTTTTAAGAACCGTTTGTAATCGTACCGTTCCCTGTTTTCTGCTTTGATCTGTTCCAGTAAATCTTTGCCAGACTGGGCGTTCTCCTCGCCAAAGGACTCCATTTCCGTCTCCATTTTTTCCCGCATTTCCTGCCACTGGTTCTGCCGCTGTGTACTGACTCTGGGGTCTTCATCCTCATCCCAGCGGTCGTGGCTGTCTACGTAAAATTCCCCGGCCATTCGGAGCAGCTCTTCCTGGGTCAGATTCATTTCTGTCAGGTCCTTATAAATTCCCTCGGCGGTAAATACCTTTCGTCTGGCGGTAATTCTTCCGTAAATTTCTCTCCGGTAAGGGGACTGATGGCGGTAAACAGGCTTTACATAAAAGCTGTCTAAGATGGATTCAATGGCGATGTCGCAGGCCACGTCCCAGAGTATTTTATCCCTGTTTCCTTTCCCATTTAAATGGTTAAACAGGCAGTGGAACAACATGTGTAAGTACGCCCGGTTCACTAAAATCCGGCTGCTTTTGTACATGGAGAATAAAAGATCTGGCTGGTAATAAATGACAAAGCCGTCTGTAGAGAGCACATTGCCCTTTCTATCCGCCTCAAATACAAAGCTGCTTAAGGCAACATCGAGATAGCGAAAATTTATATACAGCTCATTTCTGGCATTCATTAGAATGCCGTGCCCTATCTCTACCTCTTCCAGCTCGTCAAGCTGTCTTTGTCTTACGGGATCGATCATACGGTTCACCAACCTTTCCTCATTTTGTTACAGGGAAAATACCCGTTTTTTTACGGGGAACCGATGACGCCTTAAGTCCATTAAATGACTTAAAAGCTCTGGCTTATCTTCCCTTGATACTATTTCAACAATGGAATCAAATTTATCCTGGTTTTTTGCATATTCCTCCATAAGCCAGAGGAACATGATCTCATCTTCTATTGCAAGCTTTGATATTTCTTCTATGTGCTCCAATAAATAAGCTTCGTACACCATTCTGTCATGATACAGAAGATTCATGGGGCTATAAAGCCGGTTTATGACCAGCTCTCCAATGACCCGTTCTGATTCCTGTACCAAAAGGTGAGGGAACAGGGCATCGTATTTATGAAACTGAAAACCGGTCTGGTCAAAGCAATACCGGTACATATGGCCGCAGCCATGCATTTCCCGGATGATAATCCGGGCGGGAGTATGCTCCACCGATTCTTCATACATTTCAGGAAAAACAAGTCTGGCATTGCCCTGACTGGTATAATAGTTTACATAAAGTAACTGTCTTAATTCTGATAGAATTTCCTTTAAGCAGGAACGCTTTCCGTCTACCAGATGAATATCAAGATAACGCATTCCAGAACAGCCGGTAAAGAGGCCGGAGCCTAAGTCTAAAATGGCTGCACTGCATGTTAAGCGAGTCAGCTCAAAGCAGTTATAAAATGCGTAATTTCCGATTTTTTCAATTGTCTCCGGCAAATATATTTCTTTTAATCCTTCCAGGCTTATGGCCGGCGGAAGGTCCTTGTTTTCTGTCAAAATGGGATTTCCCTCTTCGTCACATAGAAGGATTTCTTCCTTCAGGGACGAAAGCATCTCTTCCCTGCCCCAGCCGCCGGAAAATGCATAGGCGGAAAGCTCGGTCACTGTCCGGCCTCCAATCCGTTCCGGCACCCGGATGAAACCGTCAAAGCCTCTGTATCCCAGGATCCGTACATGGTCATTTATGTTCTGATATAAAAACATTTCCAAATCCTTTCCACCGGGGCGTTTCTGAAAGCTGCTTGTATCAAGATGTGCGTTACACTTTGTGGGAGATTTGGCCCAGATGAAGGCGGCGTAGTGGGCTACGCCAACTGAATTTGGACCAAATATGCTGCGAAGTGGGACGTGCAGATTGGTGTAATGAGTTTTCAGACACCCCCTGATTGTTTAACAAATTAATATAACAGAAAAACCAGGAAAATGCAATGGGCTTTTCGTTCCAATACAGTATGCCAGGAACCGGGATAAGTTCCCGACTTTAAAGCAAAAAGGCGCTTTGACTGGTCTAGGAAAGCCACGCTCAAAGCACCTTTTTTCATACAGAGACGATGTATATTGTATGCATCTTATAATAATCTGAATGCAAAAGCCTTACACTCTGATATAACCAAACTGCCACCACGGTAAGTTGTATTTTTATACCGATTCGCATGAAGCTCAAGATTTTCTGCCTGAAGCTTCTGCCAAATACAAAGATAACTTATGATACAACCGCCTCATCAAGCGTAGCATTCATACTTCCAGTCCGGTATCCGTCTAAATCCATGGCTATATAGGAAAATCCAAGCTCATGAAAATATGGGGTAAACTCTTCCCTTCTTGCCACAAGCTTCTCAAGCTGAGTGGGAAGAACTTCGATTCTTGCAATGGTTCCATGGATTCTAACTCTGACCTGGTAAAAGCCCATATCAAGAAGGCGCTGTTCTGCCTTATCTACCATGGAAAGCTTCTCTCTTGAAATAGTCTCCCCATAGACAAAACGGCTGGAAAGACATGCAAAGGACTGTTTGTCCCAGGTCTTTAATTCCATTTCCTTTGATAACTCTCTGATATCTGCTTTCGATAGCTGGGCATGCCGTAAGGGGCTTTTGATATTTAACTCAGCCACGGCAATAAGACCAGGGCGGTAATCCCCATTGTCATCCATATTAGAACCTTCCGCGATTTCCGCAATTCCCTGCTCCTTTGCAATTACCGCAATCTTTTCAAAAAGCTCGTGCTTGCATAAATAGCAGCGGTTCTTCGGATTGCTTTCAAAGCCTTCGATATCCAGTTCCTCGCTGTCCACGATAAAATGCCGGATTCCTTCCTCCTTGCAAAATTCCATTGCTTCCCGTAATTCACGCTCCGGAAAGGAACAGGAACGGGCAGTTACTGCAATGACCTGATCTCCCAGCACCTCATGAGCGGTCTTTAAAAGAAAGGTGGAATCCACTCCTGAGGAAAAAGCCACCGCAAGGCTCCCCATTTCTTTTATATAAGCTCTTAAAACTTCATTTTTTTCCTGTAATGTCATAAGCACTCCTTATTATAAGACCCAAGTTTTTCATAATAAAATTATATCAGTCTCCAGTGTCTTATGTCAATGTATCCTGTGTACAGACCGCTCTATTTTTCCTTCTGGTTATAGGACTCCATATTGTCACACATCCGTGTCATGACCTTTAAAAAAACTTCAATCTCTTCTTTTGTTATACCGTCACTCACAATCTGTTCAAACTGCTCAAATACCTTTTTAATCTCTTTTGCCTCTGCAATTCCTTTATCGGTCAGGCAGATGAGAAATGAGCGTCTGCAGTCCGGGTTGTTCTGTCTGATAATAAGACCAAGCTTCTCCAGCTTATCTAAGTTCCTTGACATGGTTGTCACTTCAAAGTGGCAGTTGTCCGCCAGCTCCTTTTGCGTGACATTATTCTTTAAAAGCAGGTAATATAAAATCCTGGCCTGTCCCTGTCCCGGCGTTAGACCGAACTCAGATAAAAGCGGTGAAAATATTTGCTTTCTCGCTCTTTCCCCTCGTGCCATCAGCTCTCTGATATAATGATTTCCCATCCATTGCCTCCTTTTTCGGCTTCTTTTGTTAAACAAATTATTCCAGTTCAAAATGTCCCATATGAAGATTATAATACTTTCCCCTCTGTTCCAGCAACTCTTCATGGCTACCGCGTTCAATAATTTCTCCCTGTTCCAGAACAAGAATGGCTTTTGAATTTCTTACGGTGGAAAGCCGATGGGCGATTACAAACACCGTCCGGTCTTTCATAAGGGCATCCATTCCTTTTTCAATCAGCTTCTCTGTCCTGGTGTCAATGGAGCTGGTAGCTTCATCTAGAACAAGCACAGGGGGCTGTGAGATGGCAGCCCTTGCAATAGCAATCAGCTGTCTTTGTCCCTGGGATAAATTTCTACCGTCGCTCTCCAAAAGCGTATCGTATCCATTTGGCAGACGTCTTATAAAGGAATCTGCATTGGCGATTCTTGCGGCCTCCAGCACATCCTCTTCGGGTGCATTCAGCCTTCCGTAACGAATGTTATCCGCAATGGTCCCCGTGAACAAATGAGTGTCCTGAATGACCAGGGAAATAGAACGCCTTAAATCATCCTTTTTTATATCTCTGATATCAATTCCATCGTAGGTAATGGTTCCCCTGTCAATTTCATAGAAACGGTTCACCAGATTAATAATGGTTGTTTTACCTGCACCAGTGGAACCCACAAATGCTATTTTCTGACCTGGCTTTGCATAAAGGCTGATTCCATTTAATATAGCATGGTCCTTATTATACCCAAACACCACATCGTGGAAACGAACGTCTCCCTTTAAAGAAATCAATTGATAGTCTCCATTTTCCCCAGGGACCTTCCAGGCGAAATGTCCGGTATAGTTATCTGTCTCTGTAAGACTTCCATCTTCCCATTCCATAACCCGTTTTAATGTCACCCTGCCTTCATCAACCTCTGGCTCTGTTTCCATCATATCAAATATCTTTTCCGCACTTGCCAGAGCTACCATGAGAAAATTAATCTGATTGGTAAACTGATTCATAGGCATAGCACTCTGTCTCACATAAACAAGATAAGAGGCAAGTGTTCCGATATTAATTAGCCCGGATAAAGCAAAGAGACCTCCAATACAGGCAGATACCGCATAGTTAATATAGGAAAGAGAAACAATGGTCGGAACTGTAATACCAGTATAGGTGGTAGCCATGGTAGAGGAAATCCGCAGCTTTTCGTTAAGCTCACAGAACCGTTCAAAATCCTGTTTCTCATGGCAGAATACCTTTTCCACCTTCTGACCTTCTACCATTTCCTCGATAAAACCATTGATGTTACCCAGGTTTTTCTGCTGCTGGGTGAAATATTTCTTGCTCAGTATCCCATTGTGCCGGATATAAATCAGCATGATAAGAAGAAATACAATTACGATGAGAGAAAGCCTGACATCCAGCACAATGAGCATAATAACAGTTCCCACCGATGTAATAAAGCTTTGAATCAGCAGGGTAAAACTGTTGTTTAAGGCCTCTGAAATGGTATCCACATCGTTTGTAAAATGGCTCATTAACTCCCCATGGGTATGGGTATCAAAATATTTAAGTGGCAGCTTCTGGGTATTACGGAATAAATCCATACGGATTTCTCCCACCACCCGTTGGGAAACACGGACCATCATCCGGTTATAAAGGAGACAGGAGGTGGCTCCAAACAGATAGATGAGTCCCATAAATGCAATCATGCGAATAAGTCCCGGAATATCTCCAGGTACGATATAATCGTTGATTACCGGCTTTAACAGATACGTTCCTGCAATGCTTGAGACTGCACTGATGCATACCAGCACGGCAATCACTGCCATGGAGCGTTTGTGATGCCCGATGTATGCTAACAGATGAATCAGCGCTTTTTTTGCGTCCTTTGGTTTTGCTCTTCCTACTGGTTTCATTCGGCCTGATTCCCTCCCTTCTGCTGAGAATAAAAGATGTCCTGATATATTTCATTTTCCTTCAGGAGCTTATCGTGAGTACCGATTCCATTGATTCTGCCATCGTCCAGGATGATGATCTGATCTGCATTCATCACAGAAGAAATTCTCTGGCTGATCATAATCTTTATCATGCCAGGCAGCTCCTTTTCCAGACCTTCTTTTATCTTAGCCTCCGTTGCCGTATCAAGTGCGCTAGTGGAATCGTCAAGAATCAATACCTTCGGTTCCTTTAGAATGGCTCTGGCAATGCATAATCTCTGCTTTTGTCCGCCCGATACATTGACTCCGCCCTGTCCAAGCTCTGTGTCATAGCCATGTTCCAGACGGTCCAGAAATTCATCCACACAGGAGATTCTCACAGCCCGGTCCAGTTCTTCATCCGTTGCATGTTCCTTTCCCCAGTAAAGGTTTTCTCTTACCGTGCCGGAAAACAAAGTATTCTTTTGAAGCACCATGGCAATGGAATCCCTTAAATGCTCCTGCGTATATTCATAAATGGGGTGATCATCAATATAGATGTTTCCTGAAGTAGCTTCATAAAGCCTTGGAATCAGCTGAACCAAAGTGCTTTTTGCCGCTCCCGTCTGCCCAATGATACCTATGGTCTGCCCCGGCTCTATCTGAAAGGAAATATCGGACAACACGTATTCCTTGGCTGTATCCTTGTATTTAAAATACACATGTTCAAACCGGATAGAACCCTTTTTTATGGTAACATCAGTCGCCCGGTCATCATTAATGACCGGTTCTTCATCAAGAACCTCAGAAATTCGCTTCCAGGAGGTCAAGGAACGGGTAAATAAAAGAAACACATTAGAAAACATCATCAGGGAATTTAAGACCTGGAGCACGTAGCTTAAAAAGCTGGTAAGGGCTCCTACCTTCATATCTCCTAGGATGACCATGTTCCCACCGAACCATAAAATGCTTAAGATAGTTCCGTACATTACATACTGCATGGCAGGCATATTTAAGGAGGCCAGGGAAAAGGACCGTTCCGACGAGGATTGAAGGCTTTTATTTACCTCCTGAAACTTCTCTATCTCGTGGTCGCCTCTTACATATGCCTTAACCACCCGAATGGCTGTAAGATTCTCCTGAATGATCCGGTTTACCATATCCATGGCGCCCTGCATTTTGCCATAAAGAGGCCTTACATTTTTTATAATAAAGAAAAGGATGATGGCCAGAGTCGGAGCGGCCAGAAAGAATACAAGAGCCAGCCTGGGATTTATGCGAAAAGAGACCACCATGGCTGTTATCATCATCACAGGAGAACGAAATCCCGGCCTCATTCCATTGGTAATGGAATTTTGAATGGCTGTAATATCGCTGGTCAGCCTTGTGACTAGAGAAGGCGTACTGAAACGGTCCGTATTGGCAAAGGAATAGGTCTGCATTTTTTGAAATTCCGCCATTCGGATCTGGGCGCCGATTCCGCTTCCGCAGCGAGCCGTATACCGGGCGCAGGCATGACCTAAAATCAGGGAAATCACGGCAAATGCCACCATCTGGAACCCTTTGACCAGTATGTAGTGCTTATCACCGTTTGCCACACCCACATCGATGATGTCGGCCATGACCATGGGGATCACCAGCTCGAAAATGGTCTCCGCCTGGATGCAGATAACTGCCAGAATAAATTCTCTTTTGTACTTTTTCGCGTAAAGCAGCAGATTGTTCATGTTAGTTTCTCCACGTTGTTATTTTTTAGTTGCACTTGCAACAATTGCACCTACAACTATTATATGGCACTTTTCCTGTTTGTCAATGGGAATCATGGGTAGTCACAGAAAAGAAGGGCCAAAATCCAAAATCCGGATCTTAGCCCTTTTTGTTATTTTAATCATTACCTGCTGCCAGCAGGCATCTTTTTTCTAATTTGAGAAAGCCGGTCAAGAGCTTCCTTTAACGTAGCATCTTTTTTTGCAAAATGGAACCGGATTAAATGGTTCACTGGCTCCTTAAAAAAGCTGGATCCGGGAACAGCACCCACCCCCACTTCTCTGGCCAGAACTTCGCAAAATTCAAGGTCGCTGTCATAATGAAACTCCCCGATGTCCATGAGCACATAATATGCTCCTTCGGGTACCGTATGCGCCAACCCAATGTCATCAAGCCCATTGAGAAACAGCTCCCTCTTCTTTGTATACTTCTGACGCAGGCTTTCATAATAATCCGGTCCGAACTTTAACCCCGGAATCACAGCCTCCTGTAGTGGGGCTGCCGCTCCTACCGTAAGAAAATCATGAACCTTTCTCGCCACATCAATAATCTCAGGAGATGCAATGATATAACCCAGCCGCCAGCCTGTAATGGAATACGTTTTAGACAGGGAGCTGCAGGAAATGGTCCGCTCCCACATGCCTGGAAGGGAGGCAATGTAAGTATGTCTGTGAGGCTCATAAACGATATGCTCATACACCTCATCTGCAATCACATAAACATCATATTTGATAGCCAGTTCTGCAATGAAGGTCAGTTCCTCCAAAGTAAATACCTTTCCGCAGGGATTGGAAGGATTGCAGAGAATCAGGGCCTTTGGCTGTTTTTGAAATGCAGCCTCCAGCTCATCCCGGTCAAAATGAAACAGGGGCGGATGAAGCGGTACATAAATAGGCTCTGCTCCGGATAATAAAGCATCTGCCCCATAATTTTCATAAAACGGAGAAAACACTATGACCTTATCTCCGGGGTTTGCCACGGTCATCATGGCAGCCATCATGGCCTCCGTGCTTCCGCAGGTAACTACGATTTCCTTATCCGGATCTATCTCATGTCCCATTGGCCCGGACTGTTTTTCAGCCAGTGCTTCCCTGAAATTCTGCGCTCCCCAGGTAATGGAATATTGATGAAAATCGCCTTCTGTTACTTCCTTTAAGCGATTAAGAATTTCTTTTGGCGGCTCAAAATCCGGAAATCCCTGGGATAAGTTGACCGCTCCGTATTGACTGGATATCCGGGTCATCCTTCGAATGACCGAATCCGTAAATCCTGCCGTCCGTTCAGACAGTTTCTGCATGTTCCTTGCCTCCTGTTATGTATGATTTCCCATAATTCAATATGCCTTTGGGATCAAGGGCTTCTTTGATCCGGTTCATGACCTCCAGATTTTCACTGGAAGTTCCGGAAAGAAAATAAGGACGCTTTGACAGCCCGATTCCATGCTCCCCAGAGGTAAGACCTCCAAGCTTAAAAGCCTTCTCATAGACCAGCCTCATATTTTCCTTAAGCTCCCTGTTCCACGTTTCCTCATCCCGTTCTCCCCGGACCAGGCAAAGATGAATGTTCCCATCTCCGGCATGACCAAAGCAGATCATCTGCATGTTTTTCTCCTGCTCCAACTGGTTTACATAATCAATGAACTCACTGCTTTTATCAATTGGCACCACAATATCAACCGGCTCCTGTTGGGATACCGCCTCCACTGCTTTTACAAGCGCTCCCCTTACCTTCCAGATTCCATCAGAAAGCTCCTTATCCCTTAGAACTATGTAATCCAAAGCTCTCTGTGCCATTACAAGCTCTTTCGCCCTATTAGCAGAAGCCTCTACCTCTTCCTCTCTTCCATCAAAGGTAAGAAGGATATAAGAAGCGGCATCCGGCCTTGGATATTGGATTCCTAAGAATTCCTCTCCAAGACTTATGACCTTTCGTTCCACGAATTCCACTGCCGTAGGATTGACATTTGCCTTTAGAATAGATAGTACATTGCGAATTCCTACTAAAAGACTTCCGAATGGAACCAGGACGCTTAGTGAGGTCTCCGGCTTTGGCAATAGCTTTAAGATGCATCTGGTGATAACTGCAAGGGTTCCTTCTGAGCCAATGATTAAGTTCTTTAAGGACAGTCCGCTGGCATCCTTAACATTCCTGCTCCCCACAGTGAGTACGGTGCCGTCAGCTAAAACCAGCTCCAGCCCTCTGACATAATCCCTGGTCACACCATATTTTACAGCCCTCATGCCTCCCGCATTGGTACTGATATTCCCCCCTAACGTAGATTCCTTTTCTCCCGGGTCAGGCGGATAAAAAAATCCTTCTCCTTCCACATAGGCCTGAAAATCCTTTAGAAACACTCCAGGCTCCACCTCAGCAGTAAGAGTATCCTTATCAAGAGATAGAATCCGGTTCATTCTGGATAGATCAAGAATGATCCCCCCTTCCATTGGTACCGTAGAACCTACCAGATTGGTGCCAGCGCCTCTTGGAGTCACCGGTATTTCATGCTCCCACGCATACCTTAGAATCTGGCTGACTTCTTTTGTTGAGACAGGAAGGACAAGAGCATCCGCCCTGCCCTTTAAACGCCCCAGACTGTCGCTTAAAAACCTGGGTTCCAATGGCTCAAATGCAATGCGTGATTCATCTGAAATGATATCAGATAGTTCATCTTTCTCTATGTCCTTCACGGTTTCCCCATCCTTTTTATTTGTTTAATAAATCCTGATCCCAGCCAGCCTTAATGAAATAGCCGCCAAAGGTATCGTTAAATATTTTCTCTGTTTCCTCAGACTGGAAGGTCTTAACGACTTTCTCATATACCGCTTTTTTCTCAGGATCAGAAATATCTTCGGTACGGGCTGCAATCAGATTCCAGTAGTTTTCTTCCCCAAGGCTGGTATCCTTAAAGATAGCCTCATCCGTCTTTAAGCCGAAATCAAGGGCAAAGTTTCCATTGATAATTCCTGCTGTCACATCTGCTAACGTAGAAGGAATGGTATTGGCTGCAAGCTCCTGGATTTTTATTTTTACTGTATACTCTTCAATGTCATCCACCGTAGGACTAAAACCGGCATCTTTCTTAATCTTAATAAGCCCGGCAGATTCAAGCACCTTTAAGGCACGGCCGCCATTTGTCACATCATTTGGAATCGCTACAGTATCTCCATCCTTAATCTCAGATACTGATTTTACCTTGCTGGAATAAAGGTTTAAGGGAATGATAAAGGTGTTTCCGATTGGCTCAATTTTATAGCCATTGCTCTCAATTTCATTCTGTAAGAAAATGCGGTGCTGGAATGCATTTAAGTCTATTTCACCATTTGCCAATGCATTATTAGGGGTTACATAATCGGAGAACTGTACAATGTCCAGATTGATTCCTTCCTTTTTCAGGGCCTCCTTAGTCGGAGCCCAAAGCTCTTCATAAATGCTACCAACAACTCCAAGCTTAACCGTAACGGACTCGGCCTTTGTACCGGTTGTCTCGGCCTGTGAACTTCCCTGGGCAGTGGCCTCGGCCTCTTTGGTCTCTGCAGCGCTGGAATCCTTTGCTGTGGTGGTTTCCGCTTCTTTCGCCCCGCAGGCCGTTAAAGAAAGAGTCAGTGCTGCTGCAGATAACGTAAGTGTAATCCATTTTTTCAGTTTCATAATTGTTTCCTCCATTGTTTTGTCATTGTTATTGTTATAAAGTCAGTGCCAGCTTAAAGTTCTCTTTCATGGTCTGACAGGACTTATGAAATTCTTCCAGTTCTTCTTCTGTTAAGTTCAGTTCAATCACCTCTGCCACTCCATGGCGGTTTAACAGGGACGGAACGCTTGCATAAACACCGTTTTCTCCATACTGTCCCGTAAGCAGTGTGGACACGGGAAGAACCCGGTTTTCATCACCAAATACTGCCCGGACCACCTCTGCAATGGCAGCCCCAATACCAAATTCCGTGGACCCTTTCCCTGCTAAAATGTGCCATCCGCCAGCCTTTCCTTCTGCTGCAATGGCTTTTAAATCAAGTGACCCGTAACGTTCTGGCTGTTCCTCCATGAGCTGGAACAGAGGCTTTCCTCCAATGGTCACCGCTGACCAGGCCGCCATCTGACTCTCCCCGTGCTCCCCAAGGGCATAAGCCAGTATGGATTTCTGATCCACTCCTACCGCCTCTGAAATCGCTCTCCTAAGCCTTGCGCTGTCCAGCGTGGTACTGGTGGAAAAGATTTTCTCTGCCGGATAATCAAGGACCCTCTGAATGTAGTGGGTCACCACATCCGCAGGATTTGAAATATTCAATATGATCCCGTGAAACCCTGAGGACCGTATGCCTTCCACTACATCTTTGATTATGGCTATGGTCTCCCGCAGAGTATCCATTCTTGTCTGTCCCTTACTCATATCAGGCAAGGGGCCTGCGGCTACAATAAACAAATCTCCGTCTGCTGCATCTGTGTAATTACCAGCTCTGACCAAACATCGTTTTTGTAAGTAGACTGTGGAATCAAACAGATCCATGGCCTGAGCCCTGGCCTTATTTTCATCCACATCTATGTACACGATTTCTTCACATAGCCCCTGAGAAATCAAGGCGTAGCCCGCATGAGAACCAACATGACCGGCACCTGCAATGATGATTTTCCTTTTTTGAAGCTCCATGTTCTACCTCCTTATATAGACCCTTAATGGGTATTCTTTTTTACAACCCGGTTACCAATGATCTGAATAACACTTACCATGAGTACCAGGACCAAAACGGTCACATACGTCACGTCCGTCTGATTCCTGTCATGGCCATATCGTATGGCATAATCTCCAAGACCCCCGGCTCCCACGACTCCCGCCATGGCTGTAAGACCAAGAAGGCTGATGGCTGTTATAGTAGTTCCTCTGGCGATTCCTGCAATGCTTTCCCTTAAATACACACTGAAAATGATTTCCATAGGACTTTTCCCCATGGAAAGGGCTGCTTCTATGAGCCCATGATCAATTTCTGCCAGTGCGCTTTCAATCTGTCTTGCAAAAAATGGTACCGTACCAAACACTAAAGGAACAATAGCTCCCTCAACCCCAATAGCCGTCCCCATAATAAATCGGGAAACCGGCATAACTCCAGTTAACAGGATGATAAATGGAATGGAGCGAAAGAAATTAATCACCTTATCAAGTACCTGATGAATTCCTTTATGAGCCAGTATTCCCCCAGGCCTTGTCACGGTAATGGTCACACCAAATACCATGCCTAAGACAAAGGAAATGGAGCCAGACCAGAGCGCCATAATAAGGGTATCTCCAATGGCCTGATAAAAGGTGGGAAGCTTTCCCATCACATTGGGTATGAAACTATGTAGTATATCCTGCATCCTTAATCACCTCCACTCCTACATTTTTCTCAGCCAGATAATTCATTGCCAAAGTAATCTGTTCCCGCTCTCCGCTCATAATAGCTACGGTTCCTCCAATGGGAGCATCCTGAACAATCTCTATATCAGAAAATATAATATTAAGGTCAATGTCAAAGGTTCTGGAAACCGTTGAGATCAAAGGCTCTGAAACATTCTTTTCTACATAAGAGAGACGGACGATCATCTCTCCCGGCTTTAATCTGGTCACAGGTGAATCCTCCGCCAGAAGACCTTCGATCTTCTGAAGATTAGAGGTGGTACGGATAAAGTCCCTGGTAACCGGTTCCTTGGGATTGGCAAAGATGGAAAATACCTCTCCCTCCTCCACAACCTTTCCTCTCTCCATAACTGCCACCCGTCCGCAGATTTCCTTAATGACAGCCATCTCATGGGTAATGACAACAACGGTAATGCCCAGCTGCTTATTTACCTTTTTTAAGAGCTGTAGAATCGCTTTCGTCGTCTGAGGATCCAATGCACTTGTGGCCTCGTCACACAAAAGAACCTTAGGGTCATTGGCCAATGCCCTTGCAATGGCTACCCTTTGCTTTTGTCCGCCGGAAAGCTGGTTTGGATAAGCATTTTCCTTATCCTCGATATCAACAAGACGCAAAAGCTCCCGAACCTTCTTCTCTTTTTCCTCTCGGCTGAGACTGCTTCCCTTAAGAGGAAACGCCACATTTCCAAACACCGTTCTGGATGGCATTAAGTTAAAATGCTGAAATATCATTCCGATTCCTTTTCTGGCAGTACGAAGCTCTTTGGCAGACAGAGCGGTAAGCTCCTTAGAATCCACGGTTACCTTGCCCCTTGTGGGCACCTCTAATAAATTAATGCACCGTACCAGAGTGGATTTTCCAGCTCCTGAAAAACCGATGATTCCAAATATTTCTCCTTTATCAATGGATAAAGATACATCTGAAATCGCATGGACCTGCCCCTCTCCGGTTCCAAAGACCTTAGAGACATTCTCAAGTTCAATCATATAATTCCTCCCTTATATAGAAAAAAACAGGCTCCCTAAGGCTCCCGTTTTTGGTAAGTGGTAAAAAGATGCTATGAGTATGCATTCCTTACTTGCCTGGATGGGAGTACAAAAAATAGAGATGAGCGCAGCACATCAGAGACATGGCCATAGTCATGTTTCCTGCTCTTTGGGATATACAACACGCTGCATGCATCATTCTATTCATAGGGTCTCCCGTCTATACTTATTAACATACTGGTTTTGTTGGTATAATAGCACCATGCCACTTTCTTGTCAACAAGGAATTTATAAATATTCATTTGCTGTATAATAATTTCGTATAAAAAAACGCGCAGGACACAGGTAATCCTGTGATCTGCACGTTTCATATATTTGGTATATTAAATATGTTTGATGTTTCATATGCTTAATTATTATCCATTGATTGCGATATTTGCCTCAAATGGAATGCCATTCGCAGAGAGTTTCACGCAAAGCACCTGATTGGAGCTCATCTTTATAGATACGTTAGTTCCATAAAGCAGGGTTGGCGTGGAGATATCCACTGTAATTCCAATCTCTGAAAAGAAGGTTGCAGCATTGGCAGTTAGCATGTTGGCAAGCTCTGAAACAGCACTTTGTGCCATCTCATCAAACTCTTCCACCGGCATTCCCATCATCATGGTGGAAGCAATTTTTTTTGCATCCTCTAAGCCAAGGCAATACACTACATTTCCTTTGACCTCTCCCACAATACCAACGGTCATAATTACGCCTGTACTGATTAAGTTGTCATCCTTTAAGCTGATGCCTTCTTTTTTTATATCATCAAATCCAAGCTGAGGCATCACGGAAAAGAATGCCTGGATAAAAGGATTCATGTATTTTACATCCAATGATCGTCACCCCTTTGAAATCCGACGTTAAGGAGAATTTCTCCATATTCTGATTCACCAATTACAGAAGTTGTATAGAAACCAGGTGCTGTGATGCAGACACTTTCTCCATGCATGATGGTAGGAGGAGCAACACGCAGACCAAAGGCCTTATTCATACGGTTGATTACGGAGCATGCATTTCCTGAAATGATATTGGCAAGCTCGCCAATCACTGCTATCACTTCTTCGTTTGTATTGTTTTCTTTTTTCATGATTGCTGCTGTCAGCTGACTGGCAGTCTTCATGCTTAAATCAATAAGCATTCTTCCGGAGAACTTTCCGATGATACCGATAATGATGGTAAGGCCCTTGGACTCGAATTCCTTTTCACAGGGATATTCCGTCTGATATGTAATCAGGGATTTAGCCATCTTATTAATTCCATCTAAAAGGGATTCCTTAAAGATTTCCATATTTTTATCAGACAACTCCTCATACAGCTCATCCGATTCCATTACACGGCTGATTGCTGTCATTAGGCTGTCCTCGTCAATTGGCTTCTGAACATAAGCCGATACCTTGTTGTCCTTAGCTGCCTTCACGATTTCATCATCCATCATGGAGCTTACAACGATTACCTTAATATCTTTGTTAATCTCATGGATTGCCCTCGTACACTCCAGCCCGTCCGTTCCCGGCAATGTCATATCCATGGTTACAAGCTGGGGCATCTTATCTTTTACCACTTCCTTAACTGCATCCAGTGTGCCGGCTTCTCCGACCACCTCAAGTCCGTGTCTTTCAAGAATTCCCCTGATGTAAGCAATTGAAAATGGGGAATCATCCACTATAACTACTTTTGTACCTTCCATAAAAGTATAAACCCTCCTGCTTGAATAATTAGTAACATTTAATTCTTGCCTTAAAGATACCAGTTATTCTATATTTTGTCAAAGCTTTTTCTTTTTCGACAAACTGTTTTTTAGGGCTTTTTCTAGCATGATTTTAGCTTTAGAATCTGCCGCTATAATGGCTGTTTTAAAAGGAAATAAATTATATTGGAAAATTCTGATTTTAACTTTTTTATATAGGTACTTAGGGATTGTTTTATATAAAAAACAAGATGCAGGGGAAGTGGATTATAATGGATTCAAATATTTGAATAAAAATCAATCATTTTGCTAGAAATAAACTTCTCTTTATTCGTACTTAATACAATAAAGAACTGCTGTATTTGTTGGTCTTACAGTATATCTTACTTCTGAATATGTAGCTGTTTTTGTAGTGATAGATACGTCCTGAACCGATTCATAAAGTTTTTTATCAGTAGAGTTTATTACCTTATCTACATTACTTGGAAATCCATTATAAGTGGTGCTATTGTCAAATCGGGAAATTAAATGTGTATTACCACCAGAAACATAAGATGAGACAAGAATCTTTACACATTACATTATATCTCACTTTCATTATATTCTAGTTATTATTATCATGCATCGCGAAGCAGCCTTTATGGTCTACTTCTTTGTGTATTCGATTACTACATAAGCTGTACTACCAGAGTAATCTCCCTTATTGTTTAAGTAAGAATAGTATATTTCTCCTGTTGCCATACCATAGTACATATTTATTGCAGCGTACATTCCCTCAGGACGATTAATAGAGGCAGATAATGTTACCTGAAATAAATTATTTTTATCTACCATATTTCCGTACAAATTAATAACCTTATCAATTTCAAGGTCACAGACATTTGCAAATGTACATTTATTGTTATTTTCTATAGCAAGCTTTCCGGTAATCACCTTTCTATAAATAGGCTTACCATCTACCCAGGTGCCAATTACTGTCTCGTCAAAGGAATAAAAATCTTTAGATTCTTCATAACCTTTGTGTGCACAACACCCGTAATACTGATTATTGATTACAGTGCAACATTTTGTTTCTTCCATAAATAGGTCCTCACTTTCATTTACATACTAAATGGTATTTATCGAAATTTAACTAATGTGGTATGTTACTATTGTAAATGAGTTATATAGTCATTAACAGGACACGAATTGGACATAAAATATATGACCTAAGTACTGTAAAAGAAGTAACCAAGCCTAACTATTTATAAAAAAAGAAGCGGAGTTAACCGCCTCTTTAAAATTATTCCCTACCACCCGGAGAATTTTCGTCTCCTTCGTACTGAATGTGTAGATTATTTATTTGATTTTGTACCTCTGCTATTCGAACCTTTAAAGAGTTTATTTGCTGTTCTTTTAGCCCGAATTCAGCTACGATTAACTGAGCTTTTAAATCAGATAGTTGATCTTTTAATTTTGCTAGCTCTTCCATGATATTTTATCTCCCTAGTTTATTTAAAGTTACGTATATATTATGATAGGTTTTGTATATAAAGTAAACTAATTAATGATAATTAAAATTCTTCAAATAATAGTTGATCTACTTCACTTATATAACTATATGTATCCCATTAACTAGATGCATTTTGGTTTTTTCCCATTTGAGCCGTTCGTAACTGACATATACAAAATGCAGGATAATGGATTTTCCCAACCCAATTATCCTGCATCACCACTTTAACCCCCAAACTTGGTAACTTCAAACATCTGGCTGAGAATCAGCCAATTTGACCTAAAAAACTGCATTAGCTGCCAATATCCAGCCCCAGTCAATCCATATTCTTTAATCAAATCAAACTTCGCCTTATATCTTCTTGCATCCTCAAACCATACCTCATACTGTATCCCAAACTTCCAATATCTAAAATACGGGCTCATCGACTCTTCATCAAACTGAATTTCCGCCCCGGATTTTCAGGATCTAAAGAATCTATCACCGTATCTTTAATTGTCAATTGAGGATATAATAAGTGTTTTTCCTTTGCATATGTGATACGGAAGTAATCCCATAAGTCCTGTTTTTCCGACGCTAATAGGCAAAACAATAATTGCATGTGTTTTGTTGTTTTTTACAATAAAATGTTCCTAAACTTTATAATATGCCCGAATTTGAGGCACCCGTAAGCTTTTATTCTCATATATGCTGTGATCCGCCTTCATAAGATAGTCTTTATCGTATTGCAACTTTGACATAATATCTCATCCCCTGATTCAATATTTAATTTCGATTTTACGCTCTAAGATAGATACTGTCAATTGATTTCTTTAATATGTATTAGTGTATAAATATATACAAACGAGCTTACATATAGAATTTTTATCACTCTGTTAATAACGGCATCTGCAAAGCTCCGGCTTGATCTGGCGTGAGCGTCCAGGTTCCGCTATTATCTTACCGTCTGCGTCAACCGCATAAATCTTTCCAGAACTCTCCACAAGCTGTGACTTACACATAGTCCCGTCAAGCCCTAAATAGTACCAAGCTTTATTATACTGGTACCAGGTATTGGTGACCATAATCCCAACAGCATTAAACCAATACCACTTGTCCTGATGCTGTACCCAATCATTACGGACCGGCAGTCCAGTATCTCCGTTATAATAACGCCAGCCTCCGTCCTCTTCTATCCAGCCAGTTCTCTTTTCCCATGTATCTGCCAGAGCTGCCTTAAACGCCTCCCAGGTGTGCTGTGTATGGTTATAAACATAAGTATTCGGACAAATTTTCCCGGTCACGTCATGATGACGAATTACACGATCTGCAGGTATATTGTGCTTTGCCATCAGATTCTTTGTCAGCGCAATTGCTGCCTGCACAGTAGCCTCCTCAAAATACCAGTCCCGGCTAGTATCTGCCCTATTGCCTTTATTACGAACACACATTTCAATCCCCAGGCTTTTACCATTACGGCAATCAGGATGCACGTACTTCTTTGCTCCTCAATGCCAGGCGATATTTTTATCCTCCACTGACTGCCACACGGATCCATCAAAATCAACATAATAATGAGCACTTGCTCCCCGCTCAGCGCCGGCATACCATTTGCAGTTTGCCTCAGCTCCACCGGTCGCTCCAACGTAATGAATCACAATATACTTGATACGATCTACAATACTGATATTATGATTGTAAGGTGTAAGTGATTTATTAATCTTTATATTATTTTCCTCCAAATAGAAAAGGCCCAGGCTAATCCCAGGCCCGTGAGTTGCGACGGTCGTAAGAATTATTCAGTTACAGCTTTCTTTTTCAGCACATCAATAGCCTTGGTCAGAACTCCAGGAAGTGGTATGCCCATAAGCCCGGCATTCTCAACAATGGAAATCAGCTCATTAGCCATAAAACCGATAATTACGGCAGCCCTTATGTAATTGGTACCAATGGCCAAATCAAGACGAAAGGCAATCAAAACAAATAGTAAGGTTATACTCTTTCTACAGAGCCCTTTACAGCCGGCTCTTGACTTTAAGGCTCCAGTTTCAGTTTCGGTGCTCTTCTTAAAAATACCGGCCACTGCCAAACCTGAGAAAAAGTCGATAACCATAAAAAGGAGCAAAGTAGCAATACCGGTATCCCAACCCCCGAACAATGATGCTACAAAACTCCCTACCACTCCTGCGGTTATACATAATACGTTTTTCATTCTCGTTCTCCTCATTCTTTCCTTATTTATTTTTAAAATTTTCAGTAATTCAGTTTTACATGGCTACCTTTACCAACAAAGGAGTAATGATCAGCCAATAAAAGATACAAAAAAAGAGCCATCTGGCTCCTGTGTGAATTATGATAAAAGAGAGGCGATTATCGCCCCTCTTGATATGTATTACTTATAATTATTCTCTTACTCTTACATAAACCTGGCCTACCACATTACCATCTCTGTCTGTTGCTTTTGCCAGGGTTAAACCTTTCCCCTTTGCTGTTACAACTCCTTTGCTGGACACGGTGGCTACTGTAGCGTCAATGGATTCCCATGTAACATTTAAGGTATTAGTTAAATCATCTACAGTTAGACGACTTGTTTTTCCAACCTTTAAATCTATTGCCAAACGATAATCGTCAGCGTTATCAACAACAAGTATGCTGATGTCATCGGAATAACCTCCATCTGGACTCTGAACATGAATAACAGCATTTCCTGCCTTAATAGCCGTTACGACTCCGTTCACATCAACCTGAGCTACGGTACTGTCAGAAGAGGTCCAGGTCATGTTTGTGTTTTCATCCAAGTGATCGTCAACGCTTAACTGAAGTTTTTCTTCTGGTTCCAAGACAACCTTAAGTTTGGAATCTACAGTTGGTGTTTCAGTTGTAGGCGTTCCCGATACCTCGGAAGAGGTAACTGTCTCTGAATCAGATAATTTCGCTTTGACAATATAATAGTATGTTGTATTTGCTGTTACACTGTTATCTGTATAGCTTGTTTCTGTTAAATCAGTAGCAATTTGAGTGTATGGACCTCCTGCAGTTGTGGAACGTTCCACACTGTAGCTCAATGCATTATCAATGTTATTCCAAGTGAGATTAACTCCATTATCGATGTTAGAAGCTTGAGCAATCAAGGATGGCATTGTTGATATTATAGGTATAGAAAAATAACCTTTTAAATTCGTAGGCGTATTTACTAGTATGCCACCCCAACGTGCAGAAGATATTTTATGGTCATGACCTCCAAGATAAACTGGTGTAATATAATCTTTACCAAATCCAGTTTGACTGAATTTTATATTATCTACAGAAGTAGCTAATATATTACTATTATTAATAAACTTAAATTCTTTTCCATCAAGCGTAAAACGACCTATCATCCCCAGCTCGCGTGAGTTATTACAATTTGCCTCTACATGTAAATAATAATTTTTATTTGTTTTTAATTTTATATTTCCTTGATAAACAGTTGTAAAATCATTTCCACTAGCTACTAATACTCCACTTTCAGTATCTGATTCACTTATGTACAACTTAAATTCTCGTATAACAGATAACTGATAGCTTAACGTCGCCTCGCTTCGCGCTTCCACAGGCTCCGCGTACGCCGTAATGCTAAATGCTGACATCATTACTAATACTGCAAATAGAAAAATACTTCTTGTTACTTTTTTCATACTAATTCCCCTTTCTTTTGTGCACAATCAATTATACTTACATTTCTTAATTTTGCAAGATTAAAATCACATATATGAAAAATAGTATTTTTAATATTGATAATCTGATATTTCTCCTCACTCTAGTATTTCATTTTGTGACCAAAATTAACTAACATAATGGCTAAGATCACTAAAACGACACAACAACAACAACAACCAATAATTAACTTTTTTTATTTTTCATACTTTTCCCCTATATATTTTCTTCTACTAGATACCATAATTTACCAAAAAACACCCATCGTCCATAAATCGATAGGCGTTTTTTAAGGAAATCAGTATAAATGGAAATTGGGATTTAACTAAAAATAATTCCTAAACACTGCTTTCTATCCGATTTGAAAAGCCATGAAGAAAAAATAAGAACGTCGGCTTTAATCAGCCGCCAAGCTGTTACACCTGGCAGCCGTAGGAGTATTATTTCTTTGTGTATTCAATAACTACATAAGCTGTGCTTCCTGAATAAACCCCATTAGTGTCTATGAAGTTATAATATAAATTTGCTGTATCCTCATTGTAAAACATATTTACTGCTGTAAATAAGCCACTTGTTCGGTTATAGGAAGTCTGTAATATCATATGATCTGCAACAGTTTTGCCAATAGCATTTCCATACAAATTAATTACTTGATTAATCTTAAGATCGGACACATTTGCAAAGATAATAGCATTGGCGCTATCCTTAGCTAATGTCCCAGTAATCACCTTTCTGTAAATCGGCTTACCGTCCACCCATGTTCCAATCTCAATCTCATCAAAAGAATAAACATCCTTTGAATTTCCATCACATTCAGCAAGCTGAATACAATATTTTTTGCCTGTCATAATAAGTCCTCACTTTTATTTTTTAATAATACTTGAAAAATTTGTTATTTCTTTGTATATTCAATGATCACGTTAGCTGTACAGCCTGAATAGTCTCCACCGTTATTTAAGAAATGGTACTCTAATGTGGATTTAATTTCGTTGTAAGCCATGTTTATCGCAGCAAACAATCCATTTGTACTAGCATAGGATACAGGAAATACTATATGCCCTGCTTTATTCTTGTAAATCATGTTCCCCTGAATGTTAATTAACTGTTCAATATTAAGCTCAGGAATAGTAGCAAAGACAATATTATTACCACTATCGTTCGCAAGCGTTCCGGTAATAACCTTTCGATAAATTGGCTTACCGTCAATCCATGTTCCGCATACAGTCTCATCCGTAGAATAAACGTTTTCTGCTCCTGTGCCGCTATTACCATTACCTTCACAACACCCATAATACTGTTTAATCACAGTACATCCATTCCTTTCTTCCATACATTCTGCCATAAATAAATCCTCCTCTGTTTGTTTATCCAGAACCATTACTACTGGATAACATAATTGTAAATCAGCTATTAATTCATTAACAGGACACAAATAGGATACGTTTTTCCAGTTCACATCTTACAGGAGGAATTTAATTCTGGCTTCTGCTTGATAGCATACTACCATCTTTCATCGGGACATTGTGAGACATTTTCAAAGAATCTTAAATTCCTCTTTTTACAACTATCCTCCGTAAAGCTAACCCTTTGCTTTGGAAATATTCGATTCATGGCCTGTGCTACCTTCTACCAGGGAATCCCGTCTATGTAATACAAGCGGAACATAGTCCTTACTTCGCTTTTGGGGACAGATTCAATATATTCCTCAGCCTGTGTCATAAGCTCCAGTAATTCCATTTCTTTGATTTCAAGCATTTTCTGGAGTCTCTCAATAGCCGCCTTCTTACGGTAGTATACCGTAGTTGGATATCTGGTTATCTTAATGCTCCCATAGGTACCGTCTTTCTTGGTACCTTTTACGGAATATCAAAAGGAGGCCACCTTATACATTATTATTTTTATCAGACCAGAGTTTACTTATAAGTTCCTTCAAATTCCCCTTTAGGTTTGACGCCCTCATTACTAATCTTTGTGTCTCCTACTACATAAGTTTATTTGTGGCTTTTACCCACTAGTGCCTGTCCATGTCATGCAAAATAAAATGCAGGATAATGGATTTTCCCACCCCAATTACCCTGCATCATCTCTTTAACCCCCAACCTTCCTGGCTTCAAACATCTGACTGAGAATCAACCAATTCGCCCGGAAGAACTGCATCAACTGCCAATATCCAGCACCAGTCAATCCATATTCCTTAATCAAATCAAACTTCGCCTTATAACTTCTAGCATCCTCAAACCATACCTCATGCTGTATCCCAAACTTCCAATATCTAAAATAAGGGCTCATAGACTCTTCATCAAACTGAATTTCCGCCCCATTATCAATTGCAATTTGAACAGCTTCCAAATTGCTTATGGTTTCCGCTCTCGTCACACCACGCTCATAAGGCAGAGGCCAGTCGTATCCATAATTTGGAATACCCATACTTATCTTGTACACAGGGATTTCCGTCAGGGCATACTCCACCACTTTTCTTACCATGTTAATAGGAGCAACTGCCATTGGAGGCCCGTAAGTATACCCCCATTCATAAGTCATCAAAAGCACTCGGTTTGCCGCGGCTCCTAAAAGCCCATAATCCACACCCTCATACAAAAGCCCCGCCTGTTCCGCAGAAGTCTTAGGCGCCAGTGCTACCGTTACCTGATAGCCGAACTGGTTCATGATCTGGGTGGTACGGCTTACAAAGTCCGCATAAGCCAGACGGTCCTCAGCCATAATATACTCAAAGTCAATATCTAGCCCGCCATACCTTTTTTCCTGCATCTTAAGTCCCAGGTTCCAGATGAGCCGCTGCTGAACCTGAAGGTTATGTACCGCATTGGTAACCAGATTGTTGTTAAAACGTCCGTCAGGTCCAAGAGGAGTCAGAGTAAGAATGGGACGAACTCCGGCCTCTAATGCCCGGTCAATCATCCAGTCATCATCAGCCATCGGGGGAACCAGATCCCCATTTTCTGTAAATCCATAGGAAAAGACGTAAAGATCCGTCAGAAATGGAAGGGTATTATCCAGGTTTACCGGTTCAATAAAAGGATAGGCATATCCAAATACATAAAGAGGAGTCCTGTCCTCAGGAGGTTCATCTCCGCGGATATAAAGCGACTGACCAATGGCCAGACGATAGGGAGGCTGAATTTGATTGTCAAAGACAAGAGCCTCCACTGAGACACCCTGCGAACTGGCAATGGAATCCACGCTGTCCCCCTGCTGCACCACATATATTTTCATAACAGCATCCTTTAATCAGAATTGGTAAAACATATGTGAAAAAATGCCAAAACATGACAGATAGGCGCCTGGTTTCATATTTCTTTAGAAAAAAGTAAAGTGCTTTATTTATTGGAAAACTAGAAAACCTTATAAAACCGTAGTTTTCTGCTTAAAACCGAGGTATTGGGGCCTTTCAGTCTCACCACCTTTTACCACTTAAATACAGTCAAAACCAGATGTCATGCAGTCAAAATGCAGTCAGAAAATGATATAATCTCTTCTATATTAAAAGGGCGGGTCCGGAATTACCGGTTGCCCGCTATTTTATTTTAAATTAAAAATCAAGATCTTCATCATCTTCATCTTCGATATTGTTATCCTGACAAGCTCTTAAGCCTCTTCTAAAACCTCTTCTAAAAGCTTCGCGCTCACGTCTGCGACACTCACGGTCACTCCAATTACCCTGACCATTACCCTGACCGTTACAGCAACAATTACGACGACAGTTGTTCCAGTTGTTAAAGCAGCACATGATTTTCACCCCTTTCTTATTAGGTATACTATACAATATGTTATAGCAAGACAAGTTGTGAAAATCACTATATTGCTTTACGTTGCCAGTCCCGGCCACTGCAGCGCGCCATCCTGATCAGGCGTCAGCGTCACTGGCTCAGTGATCATCTTTCCATCTTTATCCACTGCATAAATCTTTCCGGAGTTTACGACAAGCTGCGACTGGCACATAGCGCCGTCCGGTCCTAAATAATACCATGCTTTATTATACCAATACCATGTATTTGTAATCATAATCCCTGCAGCATTAAACCAGTACCACTTCCCATCAACCTGTACCCAATCATTGCGCACGCATTCCCCGGTATCTCCGTTGTAGTAACGCCAGCCACCGTCCTCTTCTTTCCAGCCGGATTTCTTTTCAGGTGGAGCTGCAGCAGTCCATGTCTTTTTAAATTCGTCAGGGTTGTCGTATACCTTTTTGATTCCAGAAGTTGAGCTGCCCCAGTCCGGTAACTGAAAATGAGGTTTGTCTACTGGTGATTTCCAGTTACCGCCCCATTCCAAACCCAAGGCTACACCAATGGCACCGACACGTCCAAAGAAATTCCCTGTTTCGTTATACGCTCCCTGACCATCGTTCCGGTAAATATCAAAGGCGGTCCCCCACTGATGATAGGAACTATATGTACTGCCAGGGGCATTGGTTACCTTGTTGCCGGGGACAGTTCGTCCCTGAGCGTAAAGCGCATCCTGTTCTGCTACAGTCCGGAAGGTTTCTCCAATCTTAATTTTTAATCCCTGTTTAGAACACTCCTCCACCAACTTGGCAGCCAGCACCTGCAGGCGTGGGTGACACAATGTAATATCTCTCATTTAATTATTCCTCCAATCCAAAAGAAAAGGCCCAGGATTATCCCAGGCCTGTGTGTTGCGACATCGCAACAAATTATTCAGTTACAGCTTTCTTCTTTAAAACATCAATAGCCTTTGTAAGAACACCAGGGAGAGGTATTCCCATGAGCCCGGCATTTTCTGTGATAGAAATTAACTCATTGGCTATGAAGCC
Source organism: Lacrimispora xylanolytica (assembly GCF_026723765.1). Lineage (NCBI taxonomy): Bacteria > Bacillati > Bacillota > Clostridia > Lachnospirales > Lachnospiraceae > Lacrimispora > Lacrimispora xylanolytica. The sequence continues at coordinate 122,355 of NZ_CP113524.1, read as the reverse complement.
AATAATTACCGCATCCCTTATGTAATTGGTACCAATGGCCAGATCCAGCCGGTAGGCAATTAGGACAAATAGCAATATCATACACTTACGGCAAAGTCCCTTAAAGCCTGCTCTTGATTCTAAAGCCCCGGTTTCCGTCTTGGTGCTATTTTTGAAGATTCCTGCCACTGCTAAGCCAGAGAAGAAATCAATTCCCATAAAAAGGAGTAAGGTTGCAATACCGGTATCCCAGCCCCCGAACAACGATGCTATAAAACTCCCCACCACTCCTGCGGTTGTACATAATACATTTTTCATACTCATTTTCCTCACTCTTTCTTTTCATATTCTTTACCGGTAATCTCCTGAAACTCGTCCGCCGTAATCCAGCGGTCCACGGCATTTCTAACCATTCCTAAAGACCATAATTCCGTCTCATAAAAACCTTTTACCTTTTCATACTTACTCATGGCTTACCTCCGTTTCGATTCCCGACATCATGGACAGATATTCTATTTGAGCATCAAGTGCTTGTACCTGTCGCTGAGAATACTCATACTGTTTTTGAATAAGCATAAGAGTTTTATAATCTACAAAAGGATAACAGGCGTACCCAGCAGGAATCTTTTCTCCGTTTTCATCAAGCTTATATAGCAATTCCCCGGTTTTTTCATCTCTTGCATTGCTCCCAACTTCATTGAAAAGCAATTCATATTGCGGTTCATACCTATACCCCTGGACACAGGCATCACAAAGAGTGCCAAACATTTCCGCTCTTGTTTGCTCTATTTCAAAAATTTCTCTATAAATTTCTGGTTCAATTTCCAGCGAAATAATTTCATAATTTTCATTCACATATATTTTCATTGAAAAACCTCCTTAACTTAACCAAATTCGGTAAACGGCTGGCATTAATGTGTAAAATTGCAAATAAAAGCGTGCATATACTTGTAACGCACTAACATTAAACGCTACTGTATAATTTCCGGCTCCAGAGGATGATAAATCTAGATAACCTACTTGACTATCGCTAGATGCGCTATCTTTTAATAGTTTAATACTCTTAGTTTCACCAGCTGAACGATTATGGTAACCCTCTATGACTAACCAGTTATAACCAGTCATATTAATATATGTGTATATTGTACCTGGGCCTTTTTCAAGCAGTGTTATTTGCCCGCTATCCAATGATACATTGGCGGTTATTCTAGCCCAATTCGCTATATTATTACCTCTTAGATATAAATCGGTCGGAGTAGGAACATAGCCCTCAAAAGTACCCACTATTCCCCCTACATTTACACCTTTCTTAATGTTAGCTGCTGACAGATTAGTTACACCATTGACTGTTACATTTCCTGTTAAATATTTTCCATTCGTAGACACAATCTGTTGCGAAGCCGTTGGATTAACAGTTTGGCCTCCCATGGTCGCAATGCTTTGTGTTACTTTACCTGACCCATTATGATATCCTTCAGGTATTGTATAAGAACCATTAATGCCTAATAATGTACTAATAGCTCCCCGATCTGGCATAGTTCCGGTTAATGGTTCGCCATCTTTATCGACGATCACCTTCCCCGCCAGAACATCAGGCTTTCCAGCTGTTACGATATCAAGATCTGCCCCACCGCCTCCTCCGGGCATCCATACTTTTCCCATGAATTACACCCCTTTCAGTCCGACTTTAATATCCGTCGCAGGCTTCTTATACGCCTTAAAGGTAATGATTCCATTACCCAGGGTAGCCGTACCACTGGTTACGATTCCAAAGGCTTTATTGTAGGCTTTCTGGACGGTTTCTGTGACCCCGTCAGCCAATGCACTTACAACCATAGCTTCTGAGTCCTCTGTGGCTCCTAGTACCTCTGCAATCTGCGTGTATGGAGCCGCACTACCAGTCCAACCTGAGGCGGTCAATGTAATCTCCGTCACATGGTTGATCTGGTTGATTGCCTTATTGGTTGCATTAATATCATTGGCTCCGAACTTATCGCCCTTCTGAGTATAAGTTGTTTCATCAGGAAGGCTATACGTGCCGTCCTCATTTGGAATCAGGCGGTACCGGCGCTGGCCATCAAACATGGCATCCTTATAATCTGTTTTTAATCCCACTTTAAAAAGCACCTCCGTTTAGTGTAAAAGATATTGTTTTCCTGCCGTTGTACCGGCTTTGAATATTGCTATAGATTAGCCTACAGGCTTCCTCAATTCGGTTGAGTTCCTGCCAGTTAATAAAAGGCTGATTATCATAAAAGGTCTGACGGGATCCTGTCTTAAAAGGATAGGTCCCAGCTCGAATATTTTCCACGTTTGACTCAAACCGGTTGATCTCATCCGCGTGATAGCCGTAATCCTGATAGGTTTTATCTAAGCCCATTTCCTCAAAAACAAAATCCGGCCAGAGCATTAGTGCCTGTAACCGGATCTCGTTTAAGTTACCCTTTATGCGATTGTAATCTTCAATGTTGAAGAAGTCTCCCTCTTTCCAGTTTGTTTTAGGAGTCTGCCACATTGCTCATGTCCCTCCTTGCTTTGATAGAGCCGCTTATGGCCCCGTTAAATTTCAGTGTATGCTCATATACCCGGAGCAGTAAATTTGATACGTATTTATTTTCCAGGAACGCAATGTCGTTTGCATCAATCCTGGGTTCTCCACGATATTCCAGTTCGTACTGACGATCTGACTTTAAGTAATCACCAATCCAATCTGCAAGATTGGCTGCAAGAATTGCATCTGATACTAGAGGATTTTCCCATGCTTCCTGGCTACCGGTTGGATTTAGCTGCCGTGTTACATTAGCCTTTACACTTGTTAGCTCCCGACCGGATATTGACACCTCTACAACGCCTGTAACCCCTGTAATTTCCACCGTGGCAAAGTAATTGCTGCTGTCTATAATAGTAGCAGTCAGGCCCTCTCCTGGCTCTGTCAGGGCGCAGGACAAGTCGTAAGAGGGATTGTTAAAGTAAAAGGTGTACCGATTATCCGCAGCCGTTACTGCAATCGTTTCTTTGGCCAGTTCCTTTTTCTCTCCCGCCTGATTGTATAGAGTTCTTACTATCTGCAGTTCTCTTACTTTGGCAAGCTGTGTTCCCTTTGGTGTTTTGGTCAATTCATGGCCATATTCAAAAATATAATCAGTACTGTCTCCGAAAGTAATATTGTTTAGTATCACCCGGTTATTAGGAAAGCCCTTTGTAAATTCCATAACCAGCTTGTCAAACTCTTCAAATTCGTGGCTAATGACCGTTGTTGCGGTCAGATCTGTTACGATGTAATCTTCCACCAGTCCCCCATCGAGGTAAGCATGAAAGACCATCTGCGTTGGATTATTACTGCCAAATTCCAAGGTCAGTCCAAAGCATTTGAAAGAGGCCTCCAGGTTGATCTCCACAGTCGGATTAACAACAAAGTATCCGTCACTTTTCGCTACTGCCTCTGAAACATATCCCACATTTAGATAAGTCGTTCCTTCTTCCTGCCTTGGTAGGAAATACTGTGTAGAAGTCACATTTGTATAGTCCTGGACTGCTAACGCATACGGCTTCTTCTCTGCCTTATCCAGAACAGATCCAGCATGGCTGAAATATGTCTCATTATCTGATTCAGCTTCCATGTCCGGGATAAAACTAGATTTCAAGAAGATATTCCCCTCCCGGTCCTGGTAAAGAATGCACCTCCCAGCATTGGCAATCAACTGTAGGGCTTCTTTGTGAGTAACCACTGGCATCGGATTGGAAACCTTCACAGACTTTAAATAACTGTCAATCCAATAGGTACGATTATCAATTCCGGCATCGGAAAGCACATCAAGTGCCAAATCATACAAGCTGATACCTTCCGGGCGATAAAGTCCCCTATAGTAAGTCCCGTCCATGAAATCGAATCGGTCACTGGCTGAAAAGCTCATTTCCTCATCGTCAGCAGACCATTCTTTTAATTGTAGCTTTGCTCCGGGCAACCACTCCACAGATCCATCTTCAAGCTCTTGACCGTATAAAATGGTTATGTCCTGACCAATCTCTAAAAAATTCACAGAGCTTTCTTCATTCTCAATGTCAAAGCCTCTGTCTTTATTGTTTATAGACAGGTTAAAGTCTATGGTTGGCAGCTCCTCCATAATCGGGCTGATGTGCTCCTTTTTTGTGGCAGATAGTATCCGTCTATTATCAAAATAGATTCCGATACCCATAGTAATCTTGTGTATCCGGAATCGGCTCTGGCCGTTTACCATCCGCGATGGATTAAAACGCAGGAACGTAGCCCCATTAAATATCTCTTCAGTTACAAAATGCCCGTTATCATTTCCGGTGATTTCCAAAGTCTTGTTATCGGATTGTATGGTAAAATCTACCGGATATGCCTTTCCAAATTCAATGGTCAGCCCCTTTATGTCATGCTGGACTGGGAACCGGATTTCCACCGGCCCCATAAGTCCTTCTGACACGATCCCCTGATTGAGAACTACATCCGCTCTTTTCCTCGGAAGGAAGTACATACTGCCATCAACTGGCGTGTAATCCTGGTCACAAGTGGCGTATAGCTCCTGGACCTCATAATTGTCCAGGGGCATCTTAAAACTACTGTAATAGGTGTAGTTATCCTGATTGGGAACATAGGCGCCTGCCTGCGCCTCCTGGTTGATCAGGCCGATAGTGACCCGAATATGGGAAAATGGATTCCGGAACTCACTACGCATAAGTTCCTTGTATTGCTGACTCGCTGGCTGCATTACTCAATCACCCCACAGTCGATAATATTCACTTTGCAATCCTGGTACATAGTGGGAAGACCATCAGAATCAAATTCTACGGGAGTCGCTGTACGGTTCCCTGGATACACACGAATTGTCATCATGCGGTTATTTACCATATCCGGGATTCGGGCAGTTACTACAAATTTATTAAACTCCTGCAGCATGGCTGACCAGGTGGCAGCATCTAAAAACTTCCATTGCAAGTTTTCAAATTTATGTTGATCCCTTCCTACTCTCTGACCAATAAATTCTCCTTTTGCATTTTTCCCGTCACTAACATTGGTTGCTACAACAAGATTGCCCCCAATGTCCGGAGACGGAAACTCCCGGCCATTGATTGTGAGTACTGCCATATAGCACCGCCTCCTTTAAGTTTTCTTCATTGTAAAACCACTTCTCTTTTCAAGATCCACAAGTTTGGTTTTAATTTCCCTAATATCTATATTTACAGTTAAGTCCATGGCTTCGATAAGATCTATGATCTTCCGGAGCAGATCTACCATAATGGATAGATAATGATCTGACATGGACTCGGTCTGCATAGACATAGCCTGGTTGGCCATGTTCTGGACTTGATCTTCCATGCCAGTATTGCGAGCAGAGGAACCAACCAGAGAAAGCTGAGGTGTTCCACTGCTGACAATGGCGCTCATGCTTGCAGCCAAAGGAGCAATGGCCGATCTCATACCGTATTGCACTGCGTTTGTGATTCCTTCCGTTATCTGCATGTTGTTAGCAACTGCGGCCTTGCCTCCCCAACTACCAACCATTTCTGGATTGCCGTTTTCGTTGGCAATAAACAAGCTTCCGGAACCAGGAAAACCTCCAGTAGCATGGCCTTTTACTCCTGGCCCACTACTCACATAACCCGTACTACTTCCAGGGCTGGAGGAGTCTCCTTTTTCTTTCTTTTCCTTCTTCTCCTTTGCGTCTTCCTTAGCTTCCTTAACAAGATTCTTTGCTCCATCAATGACGTTATTAAACGCCTCACTCACCGTTTTTGCAATTCCACCTAACCAGTCAGTAATGCTATTCCATATTTCCTGCATGCCCCGCCATAAGCTATTCATCACGTCTTTTCCAACCTGGGTCATTTCATCTAGCTTAAATACGTCCTTAATCTTTTGCCAGATCTCTCCAAACCAGTCTTTAATTGCATTCCATTTTTCTTCAATGGTAGACTTTACACTATCCCATATCTCGGATAATTTATCTCTGATTGCGGAGAAACTGTCATTTGCCTTATTCTTTATGTTGTCCCAGAGGTCAGTTATAAAGGTCTTAATCCCGTTCCAGATAGCTTCCCAGGTACTTCTTATCGCAGTAAGAATGGTATCTATCACTATTTTTATAGCTGTCATCAGCGTTTCCGCTAATGTTTTCATAGCATTCCAGATTCCAGAGAAAAACTCCTTAATTCCATTCCAGGCTCTTTCCCAGTCTCCAGTGAAGATTCCGACTATAAAATCAATTAAACCTTTAAGGGCATCAACAACGTAAGATAATGTTTCCTTAATGCCAGACCACCACACACCAAAAGCAGTGATTAATCCGGATAAGGCATTTTTTATCACAGGGAGCATGGTATCCATGAACCATGAGATAAACGGCTTAAGACAGGTATCCCACAACGTAGAAACTAATTGTATAATCCCATCCACAAACCCTGAAAATAAATTAATAATAAGCCCTACAAGCGTACTGATAACGCCTGAGACAGTATTCCACATATCGGTAAATCCACCCAGGAAGCCCTGAACCAGGAAGCCACCTATTTCAGCAAATACGGTAGATGGGGAATGGATACCAAAAATATCTTTTACCACAGTAATGATACCAGAGAAGATTTCCTTGATTTTTCCCCAAGCCCAATCAACGAAAGAAGAAAGACCGTTGACCAAGCCTTCCATTAACATCTGACCAATGGTCCCCCAATCGGTGCCGTTTGCGATTTCTTTGAAAATATTACTTAAGCCCTTAAAGACATCAGTAATTCCTTTAATGATATCCACGATGGTTCCGCCAGTCCAAGAAGCCAGCGGTTTTAGTAGGTTGTTCCAGAGCCATTCTCCTAATGGCTGCAACGCATCTAAGACGTTGTTTAAAAAATCAAGGGCTCCGGATATCGTATCAAAAACCGCAGGAATTGCTTGCTCTATAGCCCATTTTCCAAGTGGTTCCAGTACATTTTTAAAAAGCCACTCTAAACCAGCTCCTAACTTTTCACCTAATGGCTTTACGGCGGCAGTAATGCGTTCAAAAGACTTCATAAGTGGGGCGAAGTCAAGATTCTTACTCCATTCAGATAAAGATTGTGTGATTCTATCAATGGAACCAAGCAGACCATCTAATAGGTCCATTATGTTCTGAATCACCGCTGTTCCCGTTCCATCGAGTTCCCAAGCGGTACGGAAATTATCCCGAATATTCGTAATAGTATTGTTGATATTCGTAAATATCTCAAGTATATGGGCAATGACGGATTCCCCAGTTCCATTGTTCCAGACCGTACGGAACGATTCCCCGATTGTAAGAATGAGAGCCAGCCAGGAATTTAACTGGTCAAAAATGCTTTGTATGAGATTAGTTCCCCTCCCATTTTCATCCCAAGCCTTTTTAAATGCTCCGGCTATATCACCAACAATGTAATAGATCTGTGCTACAAGGCGCAGGATATTAGTGCAAAACTGCTCTCCTGTTCCATTGGTCCACACTTCCAGAAAGCTGGAACCGATAGATTTAGCCAAACTAATTACGTTGGTAAAGGCATATTTTGCAGCATCAACTACATTCTTACCTTCCAGATCCCAGGAATCCTTTAATGGTTTGAATAACTGGCTTAGAACACCTTTTACCTTTTCAGCAACGGTGCCAATCGCATCCATCTGACTGGAATCTATATCAGGAGTGGTTATTTCAGGAGCCCCTGCTCCACCACCTCCATCATCACCACCTGTATCACTTTTGAGAATATTAAGTTCATCAATACCTGTACTGACGCCTTGTGCATCCTTGGCTGCCTTTTTTGCACTGCTCCCATAGGCTCCCATGGCTGATTTTGCTTTTACAAGGCTCTTGGTTGCCGCGACACTACCTGCAAGCGTTTTACCAAACAATAGGCTTACAAATGCTGCTACATAACCAGTTACTCTTGCCAGAGCTGCCATAAGCATATTTAAAGCGGGCATGATAGCCTGTAGGATTGGGGTAAAAGCCACATTTAGGTTGGAGCGAACTAGCTTTAGAGAATTATTAAATTGATCATTGGCTCTCATGGAATCAAATAGATGCTTGCCAATAGATCGGATTGCACTTACTACCATGGGGATAATAAGGCGATAGATCAAAAGCGTTTTTAACATCTTCTGCATTCCATTTTGAGCACCGGAAGCATCGTTACCACTTTTTCTCAATGCTCTTCCAAAGAAAACAACCTGACCGGCCGCCTTCATAAGCTTCATGCCACCATTTCCCGCTGTTCGAAAAAGATTACCAAGAGTACTGGTTAGTTTACTTGCCGCCCCAGTAACACCTCCCTTAAGTATCCTGAACAGATCTGTAAATCCCCTTTTCAAGAAATTTAATCCATTCAGCGCACCTCCAGTGCCGATACGGGATACCGTTTGATTGATTTTATTGACAGCTCCAGTAGTTTGTGCGTTAGCATTATTAATGCTGTTGGCCGTATTCTGCAAACCGCTTATTTTAGGGGCCATATTTACCTGGGGAACTTTTACATTAACCCCTTTAAAACTTCTTCCATTCTGCCCTTGGGAAGCTCTGGTAGTGGCTGCAGTAACTTTAGCTGCATTGGCTGACTTACTTGCCATTTCATCAATCTTTCCATTGATCGCATCCCACTGTGCACCCAGATTTTCAACTTTCCCCTGCAGATTAATGATGCTTCCTTCTGTTTTTACAATCTGCTCTTGGATCTTTAACTTTTTGGACTCATTAAAGGTGCGTTCATAGGCTTCCTTCAGACCGGATAATTTGGCTTCCTGGACATCTATCTGTTTTCCCAAATTATTGATAACGGCCTCTGTTTGATCTGCTTGCCTTTGTAAAACGTCGGTGGTAGCGTCAAGCTTAACGGAAGGCATTTTTACAGGCGGCCCCCTTGGTTTTGCAGGACTGACGTTTTTACCGGATAGATCTGCGTCCTCTATAGCTCCAGGGGTAGCCTTAACATTAGTAAACCTAGAAAGCGCCTTTTCAATTGCAGCGTTTAGGCGTTCTCCTAAATTATCAATTCCGGCTTCTGCTCTTTCGAAACATTTATCAAGGGCGGCTTCTATTGTGCTGGTAACGTTTTGCATGGTACCCTTTACCTGACTATCCATGTCCTGAAACATTTTATCCGTATTTACGCCCACCGTTGCTTTTTCCAGGCTTCCCTTTAATCCTGTACCGATCTTCTGGGCTGCCTCGGATATCTGTCTCCCAATGTCAGACTGGACCTCTAGGTCTAAACCTATTTTACCTACACTGTCACTCACATTATCACCTGCCCTTCATAGAAAAACGGACCTCCTATGCGAATGCCCGTGCAATAATTGCTTGTATTTCTTCTACTGCTTTTACTTTTTCTGATTCAGTCATACTTTTCATTTGATTATGACGCCTTCTCCATTTGTTCCTGATTTCATGCTGGTCTTTGGTAAACTGCTTTAGCATATCCTCATTTTCTTCGCATCGAATGCTTACAATTTGACCAAGAGGAGTTTTAGGCATGATTCCTGATAACAGGGTACAGAACTCTTTCCAGTCCATATCCTCCGCATCTATGAGGCGAATATTATACTGCATGGCAAAGGAAGCTTCGATTAGCTCCCAGTCCTCGAAAATGTCATACCAGGGATTATTTACTTTTCTTCCCTGCCTGTTTTTCCTCCCCAGCTTGCGCCTCTAACGTTTCTAAATCCTCATTGCTGATAGCTGCCATAATGACATTTACAATCAGGCTTAAGTTTTCCATTGGAGGATCCTGGGACATTATATACTCAAAGGCATCTTCTCCCAAGGCAATCTTGATAATAGCATCTATCTTTTCAAATTCGTCCTTATCCTTATCCTCCGTAGATGCTCGGATAAAAAGAACTGCACTTTTGCTTGTGTTGATTTTAAACTCATGACTTTCATCTATCTTGATTGTAGGTCTTTCATTACCACTCTGTAATCTTGCAACAATATCATACGCTCTTGCCATTTCTTAATCCTCCTTAATGACTCTTCTTATTTTCCGGAACTTGCTTTATTGTCAGAACTTGATTTATTGTCAGAGCCACTGTCTCCTGGTGTATAAACCGGACGACCATCTCCCACCATATCAAACTCCAACGGAGCTACACTGGTAGAATCTCCACCATAAACGGACTTCACGTCTAATACACAATCGTATTTTAGAGTTGCCCCGTCTGGAAATTCAATCAATGCCTTGGTACTACATTCCAGACCATCTTTCCATGCAACGCTAGCAACATAGTCATTTCCTGGATCTCCAATATTTCGTTTTCCCTTTAAGCTAACCTTGAATTTCTTAGAGGTCATTAGAGTACGTCCCCATCCCTTTGTTGTCATTGGCGTCCAGTCCTGAACACCCCCATCAATGCTGATTTCAAAACTTTCCATGTCAGCAATCTCAGTCATATCACTATCTTTGCTGTCTTTTCCTTTAGTTCCAATCTTAAACACCAAACCATAGACTGGAAATACGCCTAAATTATCCATATCACTTACATTCCTTTCTTATAATAAATAACAAAATTGATTACGTGTTCATAGATACCCTTATTATCTGTTCCTACGCTCACAGGGCAATCTGTTTGCATATCGAATAAAAACACCTCATTACCACCTATAAGACCTCTCTGCCCATACAGGAGATCGTATAGTTCCTGCGCTTTTGATTCTGCACAAACTGCATCAACTCCCCAATGAATCAGGACGGAAACTGCCTTTGTATCATAAGACTTATTCTTTAAGCCACCAATTGGAATTGTACGTTTTGGTCCCTGAATGGAATAAATACCAATGCACTGCTTATCATTCCCATTGATTTTTCCTATGTACCAGCAGGGAGAATCTGTCTTTGATTTCAGGTAGTCTTTTACATCTGACAGTGTCATGTTATCAGCCCCTTCGTATTTACTTTCAGACGAGCCTTGAAAGCTGTTTTAAATAGATCTTTCTTATCACCATCTATGTATTCCTGTAACCATAGCCCCTTTGCATTCTGGTTTTTATCCTTGCGAAAATCAAATTCAGGATGCCAATAAAGTCTCCTTGCGTAAGGTGTATCGTATATAATTCTATACTTGGACCTGGACTTCTTTTTCATGAAGACGCTACGCTCCAACTCGCCAGTTTCTTTAGGTACCACCTGGCTGCTTACAATATCAGACTTTACTGCTGCAACCGCCTGTTGAATTGATGGTTCAATTGCTTCCTGAATCTCCCTTAACTTCCCCGGATCCAATTTGACAGAGACATTTACCTTCATTAGATCAACCTCAATTCCGTATAATTAACAGTTCCGTCTGGATTCCTGACTTTAAGAGCCTGAATAATGGTTCTTTCTTTCCCAAATATTGTAGCGACTCCACCACTAATGACAGGCAGATCCGGGCAGATATCATTTGGAAGTAGTGCTTTCCCGGAAATCTGAACCAACTTCTGCTCTGTATCCATAATCATCTTAGTGGAGTCCTGGTAGTTACATTTTAAAGACAGTTCAGCCGCCACCAAAGGGCCGCCAGATTCGGACAGCCCTTCTTCATGGAGTACTAACGCAATATCTGTCTTACACAGCCGTTTTGGCACTAAACACGGGTATTTCATAGCTCACCTCGCTAACCGGCAGCACAGGCCAGTCTGTGATAACTGTGCGTACACATCACGCATCATAGCAATACCTTTATCTGTAAACACATTCCATGAACTGCCAAAAGTAACTGATGCTCCATTTAGACTGTAACTGGAAAGAATCGTGTTAATCTCGTCAGCGTTCTCATATTCAAAGTCAGCCTGTAAGCAAACTACTTCCTGAATGACTTCCTGTTGAAACTCGGTCAAATTGGAAAATCCCCGGCCCACAATACGGTTGTAGGTCAGGGAATCAATATGACGGCTGGCTTGACGAAGCGCTTTCTCCAGATCATCTTCTGGTACGATGCTGCCTTTATAACTTTCTTTGTAATATTCTGGTGTTACGTAAGAGAGATATGCCATCTTACTCACCTGCTTTCTGGTTCCCAGCTTTTCCTCTTTTTGTTTCTTTATCAGGTTCTTTTTCCACATTTTCTTCTGGAACTTCCGGATTCTCCTCCTGAGGTTCCATCTCATCTTCCACTGTCTCCTCAGGTTCGGGTAGTCCCTCAACCTCATATCCATGGATTCGAAACCAATTTAGCAGGCGGGGATCATTTGTTTCTCCCACACCATTGCAAAAAGATACACTGGCAGATGTGCCTGTATATTGTTCATTAGGCGCATATACTTTCATAGACAACTCCTCCTTATTATTTCACCTTGATATTACGAAATGCACCAGCCGCTTTGGAAGCCTTTAAAGCAATGGCCGCATTCATTTCCACCTCACCGGTCTTTACTGCTCCTGCCGTTGTAAAGTCAGGAAGCCAGGTCTGAACCGGTGCCACTCCTGCAAATGACACACCGTGGAGTCCATCAAGCGCTAGTCTTGCGGCAAAGAGGGAAGTGGTTCCTTTTGTAGCATCAATGTCCACTACCTCTGTATTGGTTCCAGGCTTTGCCCCTAAATCCACGAAAGGAATGTTTCCGTATGACTCCACATTGGTTCCCCAGTCGCTCTTTGTCACCTGATACATAGACGCACGCCTTGCACAGGCTCTAAGCTTAGAAATCAACTTAGTGTTTCCAGCAATGAAAGATGGTTCCCCATCAAGGCCGCGAAGAAATTCATCTAACATATCCAGAAAGTACTGAAAGTTATCTGTTACCATCTGAGAAGTTGATAAATCAATTACCGATGTTCCGGCATTGTACTCCGTAGAGCTGCCAGCCAGGGCTTTTTCTAAGCCATCGAAAGCGTTACTGTCCACCGCACTGTCTCCATTGATGAAAGTATCATTAAACAATGCTTGAGCTGCTTTAATCTTCTGCGCCTGCTGAAGCTCCACTTCCGATACGATACCGCCCATATTAGCAATTACACGGTCAATCTGATATGATCCACCAAATACCTTAATATCAACGGAATGACGTTCCTTGGTTACTTCATGAGGCGTATATTCCTTGTTAATCTCTCGAAACTGCGCCGTAGGCTGTGTTTTTAATCTGGTGTAGGAATAAGTAGGGGTTGCTCCGCCTCCAGTTGGGGAAACGGCATCATCAAAGGTGATATGATCCAGGATCCAGTTGGATTTTCTGAATTCATCAATCACCCCGATCTGCAGGTCGTCCTGCACATTTTTCTTTGATTCTTCTAACGTAATAGCCATAGTTTTTAGTCTCCTTTAAATTTATTTGGATGGCATCTGGGCCTGAAGCTTTGCTTCAATAGCTGCTTTCATATCTACCTTACCATCATCGGTTTTGGTTGTTGTCTGAGTTTGCTGACCAGGAGCTCCAAGCGGACGAAAGCCCGTATTTTTTGGAGGTTCTGCCTTATCTTCCTTAAATAAAAACGGCTTAGATTCTTTAATGGACTTTAGCTGCTCTTCCAGACCAGTGACTTTCCCATCGTCAGAAAGGATTAGCTTAGATTTATCAAATAAGCCAGCCACCAGTTCTGCATCCTGGGCAGACTCACCAAGTGCCAGCGTAATAGCAGTGGAAAGCTTCAGCTCCTTCATATCTGCTTCGTTCTTTTCCATTGCAGCTTTGTTTTCTGCCTGCAGGGTTTCAATCTGTTTTTGAAGCTCGGCATTGTCTCCGCTGTTCTTCTTTAAATCCTCCAGCTGTTTATCCCGGTCCTTGATATCCTTTTCAAGCTGGCCTTTTGCCTGATTGGCAGCGTCATAGTCTGCTTTAGGGACATAGGACTCCAGCTCCTTTTTAGACGCTTCCGCTGCCTTTGTGGCCTGTTCCTCACTGAATCCAAGTGCAACAAAATCTTCTTTTTTCATAATCTCATCCTTTCTATGCAATAAAATAACGCCCAGGAGATCCTGCGCGTCCAGTAACTATATCTTTCAGTAGGAGGCATCACCCCGCCTTCCCGGAGGGAATTAGCCTAACTTTTCTTACCCTGTTTCTTTTTTTCTTTACCAGGTTCCTCCCATAAACCTCGTGTTTTTTCTCGCTCAGGAGCTCTTCTTAGATCTGGGTGAGCATCTAAATGTTCCCTCATCTCATTTTGCAGCTCTGATAGTTTCTGGTTTGCTGCTTTTGTCGTATTGCTATCTGCTGCCCCTTCTACAATACGTTTCTGTTTTCGGGTTTTTCTTTCAAGGGCTCGTTGCACCTGCTCTGCCTTATACCTCTTATTTGCCTTTTTACTATCTGGTACAGTGGGGAGCACTGTTATGCCTGGAAAATAGGTTGCTATGGTGTGTCGGCAGTTCGGGTGTAGCAATCCTGCGCTCATGGCCTCAGACAAAAGAGGAACGCCTAATTCCCTTGCTTCCTCTGCCGTTCCGTGGCTGAATACATCATCGACAAGCACCTTTCCCTGCCAGGGCGCACACTTTGAGCAAGTATTGGCGTGAGCTGACACAAAGACAGTGTGGATTCCCCATTGATCTCTTAGCTTTCCCTCAGCAAGAAACGTCGCCCGCTGGGAAGCAGTACGCAAAGACATTTCTGCATAACTGGCAATATTGACCCGTCTGCCAGATTTGTATTCAATGGAGTTGATTCCGGCATTTAGAAAATCCTTTGTAGCCATATCAATGGCCTGATCTAATGATTTTGTACCGGCAGCCATATACATTCCAGTTTTATAGATTGTCTGCCTGTATACATCATCCATGTATCTCCAGACAGTTCCTTGCACCTTTTGCATATCCTTACTAACCTGCGCCTTTAAATCCTCCACCTTTTGATCATTATCTCTTCCAGTTAAGACCTTTTCTTCCCCTTCTGGGTGGAATGTATCCTCGGCTGTTTCCTGCATCACATTTACTTTGTCTTCATTGATTCCAAAAAAGCTCTCCTCTGCCTTAGTTGGTATATCCAAATCTTCTTTTTCCACTGGCTTTGGAAGACTTAATGACTGGCCAGCGGATCTGATCAGACGATACAACGCCTTTTTAGCCTTGTCAAAACCGCCTTGTAATGTCTTTTCAATGGTTTCCTTGATCTCAGAGCTGTGGCTGTCTACAATATCCTGATTTTCTTTCCTGAAATTAAAGAGGTTTCGGAGTTTTGCTTTCTGCCACATCTCCCACCGGAAGCCTTCCTCTTTCTCTTCCTTTTCATGGTGTGTTAGGTTTCGCTTAAGGTTCTTAATGAGATCAAGTTCTATCTCCTCGAAGACTTTCCGAAGGTTGTATGCACCGTCACTGGGCGACTCCTGTTTCCGGCTCATTTATTGCGCCCTCCATTCCATCATAGCCAGCAACTTCTGGCTCCTCTGATTCTAAAATACCTTGCTCAATCTTTATCCGCTTAACTTCCTCTGCTTTTTCACTCTTCGACAAGGTATCTCCATACATTTCATCTATGGACTTTTCTATGCTCATGACACCGCTAGTCCGTGCCTTGCTTACCGTCTCCACTACAGCATCAAATCCTGGGGCTGCATACTCTCCAAACTTGACGGAAACTTTATACTCTCCAGGTGTTTTTTCTTGCATCTGGTCATAAGTCATCATAACCTTACTTACCAGTTCTGGAAGAACTTTACCCAGCACCTTAACCAGTGTCCCCCTAGTATGTGTGGTAATCTTCTCCTTTTCCCTTTGGCTATCGGCATTATCGGTCTTTTTCAGATCAATACCAAGAGTGGCCGGGGAAATGATTCCCTGCAGGGCCAGATCCAGAAAGGAGGTATAACTGTTTAGGTACGCCTCGTAGGATATCTGAGGTTGGACTACCTCAATCTTATCACTGTAGCCCTCTTTCTTTACTGCTCCAATGGCTATGTAATCGTTATCAAACTCATTCGGCTCAATGAGCTGCCCTGTGTTTGGATCCCTGGGAACCATATCTTCCGGGATATACCGGTTCACCCTTCCTTTCCTAACGGCATCAAGCCACTGGCTGATTACTTCGTCTAAAGCGTCCAGATCGTCCGTCTTTCCCTCAAATAACGCCTTGCCTCGTCCCTTCCACTTGCTTGATGTAAAGAAGATAAGGGGCACCCCCATAATATAATCACCATCAAAAGCAGTATCTTCATAGATTGCTGTTTCTGGAAGGGTATTAAGCTTGACTTCCTCTCCTCCATCATCAAACAGCTTGTAAGTCACATAACCCTTTCCATAGGTTTCTTCCAGGCGGTATTCCTTTGTCTCATTATTTGGGTAAGGGTACACAGTGGAAAAGATAATCTCAATTAATCTGCCCCGCTGATATTTGTACTCCACATGATCTGCCTCATAAAACTCTATGATTGGATAATTGCTAACTGTATCTAGGCTTATTTTAAAAGCACCATCTCCAGCTGATAGAGCACCGGCCACCGCTTCGCCCAGGAGGCCGTCGAAGTTGTTATCCTCAGCAATTTCATCCCATAACTGCTTTAAAGGTTGATTATCTCCTTTTTCTCCAAAGCTGATATCGTTTAGATCTGCCGTTATAATATCTTTGAAGCGGTCCACTACAATTCCCACAATACCGGAATGGATTTTCCTTACTTTCCGGTATGGAACGGAAGCCCAGAACCTTGCTTTGAATACATCACAGTATGCAGTCTGTTTAAAGAACTGTTCTAACTCTGACGGATCTCCTCGGTACCAGATCTTATTTTTCAAGACATTTCCTTGAAAGGAAAGCGGTTCCTTTATAACCACCTGTCTCTCTTTTGCATGTACAATCTTAAGCAATTTAAAATACATATCCTTAAACCAACCCATTTACGAACCCCTCCTTCCTGTTCCAATTTTCACTTCGTATGGCAGCCATGAGTACTGCACGCTGTTTATCATGTGATCATTCTTGTCCTCTGGTGTGTTGTCCTTGTCTTCCAACCAGCTATAGACCTCAAGCTCCCGAATGTAATTAACGCATGTCTCCACGATATAGAAGCAAGGCTTTGTTCCTGCGTCGGCAAACCAGTTTAACTGATTGATGATACGGTCAATGATCTGTTCTTTCTTCCAGGCATCATTGAAATTGTAAACACAACCGTTCAAGCGCTTATACTTTAAGAACTCTGTTATAGTTGCCTGGTCAGCAGAATCAATAAAGGTATCTCTGGCAAAGCCCCACTCACTCCGGTTGCGATCGAGGAAGTCAATAAAGTTACGGACCGTATCTGTTGGGGCCAGAGGCGTTCCCATATCTGCATTGTTGTATACTTTTTCATCAAGCACATAGCAGTTGCCCCGGTTCGTGATACCGATAAAGCTCATGGATATGGTATCCGGTGACTTCTGGGAATAAGACGTATCAAGTCCTGCTGAAAAGTGTACAAACCATTCTGTCTGATGGCGGTCATTCTGATTCCGTATAAATTGCTTTGCGTGCTCCTTTGTGACCACATGCTTCTTGCGGTCAAAGTTACTGAAAATCAGGCCGGTTGCTTTACCACGTAGCCCCTGTATCTTATTTTTGTATAGCTTCGTTCCTGGTGGAGCTGATCGGATCTTTTTCTCAATGGCTTCTTTTGTTAGAGAAAGGTTATCCCTAAACGTAAAAAACCAGTACCTCCACTTAGGTACTGGCGTTTCTGTAAGTTCTGCCATGATCTCCGCTGGCACATCGGCAGCGTACTTTTTATACGGCCGGGAGCGGTTAATAAATTCTTTGTAAATAGGGAGGTTTGGATCGTCCGGATTAAGCGTTGCCATGAGATAATCGTTTCTGGTTGAAATCTCTCTGACAAAATCAATATTAGCCGTGTTGATCTCGTCTATGTAAACACAGCCAAACTGGGAACCCAGGACCAGCTCCCATTTATCCCGATTATCATATCCCAATACAAATATGATCTTTCCCTCAAATACGATATGAGGAATCTTATAATCCTTGTCACCGTTCCCATAATATCTTGCCCCTGGGTGAATATCCAAAATCCCATTATCCTGCTGTATCACATTCTTTTCTGCGGTACCGGTTGTCTTTGATGCAATAATGTGCAGCTTCTTACTGCTCCGGCTGACCATACGCATGAACTTAACACCGGCACCAACTGTTGTTTTACCGCTAGCAGTTGTTCCCTCCAGGAAGTCTGCATCAACTCCATTTACTGTGTTTATGAAATCAAGGTATTTCTGGGACAAAGGGAAGCTACTACTCTTCAAGGCCCTCACCACCCATCTGGGACATGATATCATCCAGCTTTTCGGAAGTCTGGATATTTACATCCACCTTTTCCTTGAACATACCCAAGTGCCGCCCGATCAGCTCCAGGGCTTTCCCTTTATCGTTCAGCTTGATTTCAATTCCGTTCGCACCTTCCTTGATCCCAGCAATGGCTCCAAGCTTATCCCCCGGCATTTCTTCTGTAGCTTTGACCTGTACCGCTTTATAGGTCCCTTTGTTTTCAATCGTCACAAAATCAGTGACATCCGCAAAGCCGATTTTTGCAAGTTCCTTTAAAACCATGTCCTGAGTGATCTCAGTACGCTTTTCTCGGTCTTTCATGCGCTTTTCAACATAAGACGCAACGTTAACATTGGTTAACATCCTACTTGCCGCTGATTTAGCAGTTTCATCTTTCTTAACCTTGGGATATGCCACCTTGTAAGCTCTGGTAGCATTAAGATCAATCAGGTATTCATCTGCAAATATTTTCTGTTTGGCTGTTAATGCCATCAGTCTCACCTCACCTTCCAATCTGGCTAATTTTTATAACAAAAAAGAGACACTGGGGTACGTCTGAATAAACAAACTTCTTTGCCCTGCTAATCATCAAGATTTTGGAATATGAATTCTTTTATCTTGTCTTCAAATTCGGACAAACTTAAATTTAACTTATTTAGATTTTGTCTTACTTTATCGATATTTACTGCACTTGCAACTTTTCCATTGTCCTCTAATAAAGTTTCATAGGACAAATCGGTTGGATTATTTATAATCACATAATATGTATTATAAACTAAACTATTAGTTTCTTTAATATAATTCAATAATAAGTCTACACTTTTATATTTTTTTTCCTTGCATAACTCTAAGTGAATTACTATTTTTACTCCTATTCTTCTAAAATCTGATTGAGATACCATTAATTCTTTTTGATAATTCTCTGTTTTTTGAATGTCTGTATCGTTACTCTCCATATACATTATTGTATTTTGAATAAAATCTCCTGCAAAACATATGTACTCGGCTGTCATATCTACTAAGTTATTAAGAAACTCTATTTTCTCATTTCTTAATTGTATTTTCTTATTATCATTTAGAGTAACAAATAAAACATAAAGAGTGATAATACCTCCTATAATTGCACCAAGATATCCTCCCCAGAAGCCAGCCCAATCATTATTTCCTCCAGCAGGGAAAATCGGAAGTGTTGATAAAAAATAAATGATGATTGGGAATAAAATTATTATTGAAATTCCAAAAATAATAATACCTTTTTTATTTTCTTTGATCCACTTTTTCATTTACATTCTCTCTTTATCTTTTCTTCAATAATACATCAAAAATTGCCAAAAGAAAAGAGACGGGGTTGGCCGTCTCTGTGACTAACAACTTTACGAGAACATTAATTTGTATTCAGTTTTATCCGCTGACCCTCTGGATATTTTAGTTTTATTAAAAGGTATATTTTTTATAACATCCCTTTCAAATTCCGCCTTGATTCTACACCCCAAATGAACAGCTGTCGGAAACGGCATTGCCAAAGCTCCGCCATCTTCTGTTTTATCAAACAATGGCGCGGATTTTTTTACTTTCATTATTCTCCATTCGTTTTCATGCTCCCATTGTTTTGATTTTGTGGCAAAAGATAACAACCAATTGTCTTCTATGTTTTCTTCATTTTTAACCATTGATAACGCTGCATCATATCGTTCTTTATACATTACGGGGAATAAGCAATCGCCATACATAGCAAAAACTTCTTCAAAATCATATTCCACACAAAACCCTTCGTGTTTGTTAGCGTAATAACTCCACATAGGAATTGATTGATTGCTGGTGCTAAAGCATGTTATATATAAACTGTGTTTAATTGACTCGAATTTTCTTGATAATGCTTCTTGATTTTTAAGAATAAAATTATTTAACGCATTTTCATTATCTGAATTTTTTTCATAAATCTCTTGCAAATGCTGATCGTGCTTCAATCCCATATCAAATATATGTTTTATATCTATATCGATACAGCAATCAAAAGGATCATTAAATTTACCAGGATCACACATCCACTCTCTACTGGCTTTCAGAGATCTTAAGTGATAATCTTGACCACTCTTATAGACAAATAGACTTTTAGGTTTAATTTTCTTTAAAAGATCGAGATCAGGATCTTCTTCAAGCAATACACTTTTTATGTACTTTTCTTTTAATAACTCTATATCAGACATAAGCCTCCCCCTGCTTTTTCTTCCATCATACACCAAAATTCACCAAAAGAAAAGAGACACTCCAGTGTCCCCTAAAATAAATTACGAAGATCAAATGATAATATTTGAGAACTATATATTTGCATTATCCTTTTATTTAATAATTTAGCTAAACTAATTTCCGACATCACCCATTTAGATGTAAGTTTACTATCTGGCAGTAATACTAGCACTACATCACAATTATACAAATTATCAAAAATGTCCTTTTGAATATTTATGGAATTATTGCTTAAAGAATCGATATAAACTTCCCCGAATTTTTTTAGCATATTATAAACTTGCATTAAAAAATCGCTGGTTATGTTTTTGTCTTTTGTTGTATATGAAACAAATATCTTCATTAGGTCACCCCACAATTATTAACGCAGCTATGATAAGGTAGTATATGAACATCGACATATTAAACATGCTCTTCAAAATATGTCCCGCAAAGACTTTTAGACGCTGTAGAGTTTTCATGCTACTTCCAGTATTTTCAGTAACATCCGCTTTTTCTATTAATTCATTTTGCAATTTAGTAATTAAACGTCTTAATTTTTTTTGGTAATAATATGATTGTGCATCTAATATCCAAAACAGTACAACAATGGTGGCTAATATTTTAATTGCCAAATTAGTAGATATGGATATTTTAGTAATCATTCCCGCCATGATAGTAAAATACGCTATTAGTACACTTATAAATAATTTTTTAATTTCCATAGTATTACTAGAAAACTGAAGTACTGCACTATGAATTTGCTTTATATTATCAAGTTTAATTTCATCTTTTATATCTTTTTCGCCTTTTTTTTCATCTAAAACTTCTTTATTTTTTTTCTTCCTCATACATGCCACACGCTCCCTTAGCGAATAATTGTAACACAATACTTACTTAAATAAAATATCAAAACAATATTTTAACATAAAAATATTACAATTAGTTAATGAGGATAAAAAAGGGGGCCTCCCTTTAGGAAGCCCAATTTCTTGTTTACACTATAACACAGGATGAATGTGCCATACTATGCCAAATTTTCCAATTTTATCTTTTTTAATGCTCGACCATGGATCCTGTGTACAGTTCTCCATGAATATCCGTTATCCTCGGAAACCTCTTCCCATGTCTTACAATTTAAGTACTTATCCGTCATAATTGTGCATTCGTCATCATCACTAAGTAAATTAATAGCGGAGGTGATCTTAATCTGCCTATCTACAATATCCAATCGGATATTGTCAATCTGTTCCTCAAGGTTGGCCATCTGCTCCATGTATTTTGATATATCATTTATTCCGCCTTTCCCCCTGGGCATTCCGTTTCCTTGAGAAGCTCTTACATGGACAATATCAATTTTTATCTGCTCAAGCTGAAGCTCCAGAGATTTTAGGCGGTTCCTAGATTTCTTATACGTATTAAGATACTCCTTCTTCTCTTCATTCAAATTTTTTACCTGCTCCAAAAACTCACCCCCTGCTGTCAATATATCTTTTCACTTTATTTTTTTGCTGTTTCAGAAGTTCCATATACGTCATTGTGACTGATCTCTTCGGATCTTTTAAGCTGACCAACTCAACAATATTACGGTACTTTCTCACGACTATAACCTTACAGGAATCCTCATACTCGAATTTGGATCCTATCTTCAAAGACCGCCTAAACTCCCTTAGGTCCTGTACCGTAATTTCGGTTTCCTCCTGCTGAGTTTTATCCTCCAGGTTCTCCTCCCGTACAGCCTTAAAAGTATACCGGTGCTTGTACGACCTACCTTCACGGGCATAATCTCTTATAGCCTGTCTGGGGATTGACAGCAATTCTTCCCATTCCAAGGAGGTGCGCTCTCCCTGTTTTACTCCGTTATCGTACATTTCGTAGAGATATTTAAGTTTCATTCTCCACCTTCTTCCTCACAGGAGGCTTCCTGAGGCTCCGGTCCGGACAAAGGCTTGTATATGTATAAGCTGGCATCCGTGCACTGAAGCTCATAACCGGCGGGGCCTTTATAGCTGCAACCACTTCGGCCTGTATACGACTTTTCACGCTGGCTCTATCTGCTCTGCAGTCTTTTGATGATTTTCTCAATTTATCGCCTCTCTTGTTAAATAGTTATGTTCAAACGTTCTCTCTTGTTTATTATTTAGATTAGTAATACAATATATAAAACTCTTATCGTATAAAAGCAGGAGGTGTTCTATGTCAAAGAAGAAAACAAAGAAATTAACACCGTTACAATTAAAAGCAATGTTTACCGAAATTCATGGTATGAATAATGCTTCAATTGAACTTCAAAAAATTAGTCTCCAGGAAGATAGTAAAAAAAATCAAAAAATCACTTACATACTTCCCTCTATTGTTTTAAGTGCTTTTACATGCGAGCTTTGTTTAAAATCAATGTTAGCAATGAAAGACGTTGAAATTGATAATGAACATAATTTGCTTAATTTGTATCAATCATTAAATTCAGTGTTAAGCCCTGAATGTATAAAAAATATTCAACAAAATACTGAGACCCATTTTCTAAAGGAATGTAAATCACTTGATTCTGTTGATTTTGATAAAGAACTTAATATCATAGCAAACTCATTTATAGATCTTAGATATTTTTATGAAAAGGTTGAGACTCCTAAAGGACATTTGGTTAATCTTGCTTTTTTAGAAGGTTTTAAATTCGCCCTACTTCAACAATTTGTAAAAGTAGAGACAGAATATGCTGCTATGATAAACTCAAGAAATATTGAATGACCTTCAATGTAGTTCAAAATTCATCCACAACGTCTCCAGCCTCGGAAG
This sequence comes from Lacrimispora xylanolytica, assembly GCF_026723765.1. Lineage (NCBI taxonomy): Bacteria > Bacillati > Bacillota > Clostridia > Lachnospirales > Lachnospiraceae > Lacrimispora > Lacrimispora xylanolytica. The sequence goes on along the minus strand of NZ_CP113524.1, from coordinate 99,187 downwards.
ATTGTTTTGCGCCCTGGCCGGGATATGGTTCGATTCCCACAATCTGATCCGCCAGTTCTAAAGCCATCTGATGCCATGGCACTGAACCATCAGTACTACGCAGATAACCATAGATGGATTCGACCAGCGCATCGTACCAGTCGCCTTTTTCCACGAGTTCATTTCTTACCGTTTCTGCCGCGACCTGAAGCTTACACGCTGCGTTATATGTATTTAATATCAAGCACACATATTTTCCCATCTGACACTCTGCACATATCTCTTCCAGCGCGTCCTGATCGGGAACCTCCTTAGGAAACCGGCATAAGTGATCGCATATATCTTCCCTCATGGAGGTGACGATTTTTTCTATCTCATTCTGATCTGCCATCTGAAACTCCTTTCTACCTGATAGTCTCATAAATCTGCTTGTCTTCATTCCATTTCACAGCTACAGGAGCTCCGCAGTCCAGGCAATTGATGTCAAACAAGGATTCCATCATGTTAGTAAGATACTTAAATCTCCTACCGCATTCACAATTTACAAACAAAGGGACTAATGGTTTTTCAAATTCGGATCTCTTTCCGCAGCTGTCACAGTGGTAGTGATCCGCTTCTTTTTTCATACAAAGTCCTTTTTCTTTTCCGCACACAGGACATTTTATGTACATAAATCCTTTGTATTTTGGAGTGTCCAAAGATGGAATTTTCGCATCCAGTTCTGCAATCACCGAATCCGGCATCGGATTGGCTACGGGCTTTTGTATGACTTCATAATTTTGTTTTGGTGGAATTTTCACTTCTGGCTTTACTACCGCCTTAATCGGAATGATAATTTCTTCCGGCACAGAAACCTTTCCCTTTTTCTTCATAGCAAGAAGGACTTCATTCAGTTTGCCAAATACCTCCAGGGCCTTTCCTTCTTCAAAATCAATAGCAACACTTGCTTCTGGCATTGATACTCTTATTTTCATGATTTATTCCCCTTTCCCGGCACACACTCAAAATGTATGTGCAACTCGGTACGCCTCCTAGTTGTTATGTGCTCACAATCTCCGTGAATCTCTTTTCCGCAGATATAGCAGATGTAGATTTTCTGTGGAGGAAGAGCATTAGTCTTTCTCTTAGCCGGCATTTTTTTCACACCCTTTCACAGTGCTATGAACAATCTCCCGCAGCTTATTGGCATATTCAAGAACCAGATCAGCATCCTGCTGGAGGAAAGCTGCTTGACTTGCCTTTTTCATATATCCGGATTCCCTGGTTGCTGAATTAATCTCCATGTACCACTTATCAGCCTGGGGACGTTCAATCCGTAATCCCTCAATAATCACATCCAGAATGACTTCCCTGGTCATGGACTGTATTCTTTGTGTTAGCTGGTCATATCCCTTCTGATATTCGGTCTTTAACTGCTGGAGGGGTATATTTTCTTTATTACGTTTCAAGGTTCCAAGCAAAGACCGATACTCATTTATTCCTGTTTCCGTCATAATTCCTCCGATTTATTACAACAATTACAATTTGTCGCAGTGCTTTGTAATCTTTTTACACCTCTTAAACCCTTGGTTTTCCTACGTTTTTTAAGAAAGATTACAAAATTACAAGATTACAAATTATTTTTCCTCATACGTGCGTTGTATGTAAGTTACTAATTTTTCAAAAAATATATGTGCTTACGTGTAAGGTATAAAAAGTTTGTAATTTCTGTAATTTTGTAATTTATGCCCTCTAGCCCGCATAAAACCTACATTCTCAGATTACAAAATCCATGTTTCGAATTGTAATTTCTTAAAAATAAGTGTAATTTCTTTACTTAAAAGGTAATTCCCCATCACCTACGGACACGAACTCGGCTTCCTTTTGAATGCCTTCTGCCACATTAATACAGGCACATCTAGCAGATTTTCCGTATACATTTGTTGATTTATACAGATTGCCCTGGTTGTCTTTGGTGAGCCGCCCGTTCTGATCAAGCCATGACAGCAACGCCTTAGGATTAAAACCTCCATCTTCACAGATCTTTTCATAGACATTCCGTATTATACGGACCTCGTCCCCTTTAATGGATCCATAGCAGGGATCAGAACCATTCTCAAACTTTGCTTGATTGCTGACGCAGAAGTCCTGTATATACTCAAAACCACGAGCGCCTACATCGACGTTTTCTTTGGTATGAAGATGCTTTTCTATATCGGCCACGGTCAATGCTTGTCCATCACAAAATATCCATTCTGTCGCCAAAGCGTCAGCGGTCAGAATTGCTGCAGCTGCCATCGTCTGCTTTTCGGTTGAAGAAGTCCCTAGTTCTTGGTAGAACTGCTTATAATAATTCTTGGCTTTTTCCTTAGCCCCTTCCGTTGATAGAAACCCCATGAACAACCGTCCGGCATGGCCGTAATTCGTCCTTATAACCTCTAACAGCCCGTGCACATCCTTAAATAGCTTTTCCCGACACTCAATTTCAATGATACGGTTTACAGATCCACCACCTGATGCATTATGGGTAATGGGAGATTCTCCGGATGTAATGGTGCAATTCTTCCATGTAAGAGTATTCTGGAGACCTCCTGTTTTTGCTCCTCTGGTCTTTCCTATACCCTCACACAAAATATAGACTGCCTGCTCAAAGGATTTCTTGTCTTTCACCAACTGAAACTCATCAAGTATCAGAGGAAGATTGTTTACAAAGCCTGCTAATTGCTCCAAACCTACCGGGGTTCCGTTGAACGTCTGAAGGTAACTGGCATCATCGTTCGGGTTGGCCCATACTGATACAGCAAGAAGCTGGGCCACTGTTTTACCAGTCTCAGTCCCTCCCCAAAGATGTACGATAAAGTTAAGTTTCCCTATGGTTTTCAGAACTACTGATGCAAAGCTTGCAGCCAAGGCGATTTTTGCCGGTGAATTTGTTTTTCGTACCTTTCTAACCTCAGTAACCCAAGATTCCAACTTTCCCTCTGAACTGACAGACTGAAAGATTTTTCTAAAATTGTCCTGACCATCAAACTCCAGGTTTCCAGTATATGGACAAAAATGTCCTGTTTTCGTCCAGCCCAAGTGACTTACTGACTGGACTCTTGGAATAATGTCATGATTAAGATCATCAATATTTTGTAAGTACTCCACCAAATAGGAAGCATTTTTGTCCGATACAGATATGTCCTTGTCAGCAAGATCCTTTATACCATTTGCCGTAAACAATGCTTTCTTAGCCGCCACCACACTCCCCCAGGCTCCGTAATTTCTGCGGAACATGAGCCGAAGCCTTACGCTTTCATCTTCAATGTTGACAAGCCTTTGAACGGGTAGAATTGGGTGCGTACAGGCTACATCAAGCCCTTGTTTGTCGTTGCGTCTTACAATGCCTTCATCATTTGCAATCCAATCCCCGGTATAAAGTTCAATCGGCTGGTCCTTAAAGTTAGTGACGTTATTTACAACACTGTTCATGCTCTTTTTATCACCATGCTGCGCGAAGTAAGCCTTGACCATGGTACCGAAACGTCGAAACCCTACCTTCTCAGCATTGGCAGCTAATTCATTAAAAAGCTGCATGTATTTAAACCCATCGTCCCGGTGAGAGTAAAGGAGCATATAAGGCTCTTCGGTATTAAATTCTTCCTGGGTGTACACCTTTAAAGGTTCATTCATTTAAGCTTCTCAACTCCTCTTGCTCCTCCCGGTTGCCAGATACTAAAATACTGTAATCTTCTACCAAGACTTGTTTTTTATTAATTACCACTCCCCATTCGTCCGAGAGTGGTTCGAAAATCATTTCCAGTTCGTCGTACATTCGAAGTGACCGGCAGACTTCAATCAGCTTTCGCTTTTTCCATGCATTAAAAGCCTCTTCATGTCTGCGAGTTGCTTCCCGTTCCCTTTTTCTCATTAATATCTGAGACAGGCTTACTTTGTCTATGGAGCCATAATCCCCTCCCAATTCGATGAACGCCTCTTTAAATCCAACATTGTCCATCATTTGAACAAAGGAAAATATATCCCCATTGGCACCACAGGCATGACAATGGAAGTCACGATTGTAAACCTTGAGGGAACCTTGCCTATCCCCTTGATGGAACGGGCAAGAAATAAATCCCCCACGATTCGGTTGGTAGCCGTACCGGGCCACAATATCCCTCATGCTGTAAGTATCTTTGATTTCCTCAACGGTCACCAGAGACACCTCCTAAAAGTTCAACAATCCTTTTACCAGTATGTAATTTGTCGCAAAACAGAAATTGCGTATCATACTTACGTTCCATGGTCTTTAATATCTTTTCCAGCTTTTCTCCGGTAACTGCCTTAGGAGAAGTTTTCAGACGTGGATTATTCCATTCGTGAACATCGTCAATGTTCTTGATCTGGTTACTGTGCTCTACCAGAATAATCACCTTGACACCTATCTCCTGCGCCCTTCTTAATTCATCAGTAAACCTTTTGTGACCCTGGCATACGTTAGACGCTACCTCGGTTAAATTTTGTTTGCGGTCTATGATTAACCGTGGATTATCAAAATTCATGTAATCACCTACATGAAGCTTGCTAATGAAGTGTTGCACTCCCTGCTGATCGAAAGCGTCTACGATTTTACGGATTGCCCTGGCTTTCTCTCTGGAATCAATTTGTATTACCATCTGATCCCTCCTTAGTTGAATGGAAGACCTTCGTCTTCGACACTGTCAGGAATTTTCATGAATCCATCACCAATTGCGCTACTGGGTGCTGGCCTTGCTTCACTGGGTGCACCTGCGGTATTATTTGAATTCTTAGATTCTCCAAATTCCACATTCTCTGCAACTACATCCGTCGTATAAACTTTTTGTCCATCCTGGTTAGTGTAGGAACCTGTCTGAATACGTCCTTCAATAACAATTTTGTTTCCTTGAAAGAAATACTTTTCAACAAACTCCGCAGTTTTTCCGAAAGCCACGCAACCGATGAAATCTGCAGTCTGTTCATTTTCTTTTTTGAATTCCCTATCAACCGCTACTGAAAAACGGGCAACGGTATGACCACCGTCTGAATATCTAACCTCTGGATCCCTGGTTAGCCTGCCTATTAAAATCACCTTATTAATATGTCATTCCTCCTCTATAGTTCATATTCAAGCCCCTTATCTGCTACATAAACAGGACATTCTATTAACTCTTTGACTTCTTTCTTAAAAACCACTTCATCACTGGTCCTGCCTGAAAGATGCAACAGGCATACCGTTTTCAACTCATGACCTTTATTTGCCTGAATGAAGTCCTTACAGGTACTAAGCTCCATATGTGTTAGTTTGATTCGACCTTGTAGGCTTTCATGGTATGCTTGCAACAATTCATTGCTATAATTACACTCAACCATGATGTGGTTTAGGTTTTTAAATCTATACCTTACATACTCGGTATCAGTAACAAAAAGTAGCCTGCCAACTTCCGAGTGCTCAATCAGGAATCCGGTACACGGTACATCGTGAACCAGAGGAAACGACCTGACAGCGAAAGGCTTACTTATTGCTGTTAGCGCTCCGGTTATGTGTCCCATGCTTGGAGCCATGACAGGTATACCAACTTTTATGTACTCATGTAGGTACTTAGCATGATCACCATGCTCATGTGACACCACTATCCCTACAATCTTTCTGATATTAAAATCCAGGGCTTTCTTGACCTCTTTAAACGGTATTCCTGCTTCAATAACCAAGCATTCTGTTTCATTGTGGAGCAGATAGCAGTTGCCTGCCGATCCGCTCCCTAAACATGTTATTCTCAAAATGGATCACCACCAGTTTGCTGGACAACTTCATTACTGACTGCCTCTGACACTGTCTCTGGTACTTCCTCAAAATCAACCGTATTTGCCTGACTTAAATTGCTTTCATGCTGATTGATTGTTTCATTGTCAATATACCGCGGGCTTCCGTCTTCATTTATGACTGCCATGTCCCGCTCGTATGCGTCGGACATTTCAATACTCATAATGCCCCACTTGCTGATTAACTGCCGGATCATGGTCTTTTCTGCCATCTCGTCAAAGCTCTTATACCAAAAGCTGGAGTATTTCCATGAGTCCTTCTCTGGATACTTTCCTGCTAAAAAGTCCTCATAGGAAACCCGATCATACTTTGAATTTTTACTCTTAACCTCATTTAAGTTAAATGCTTGAGAGTACTGGTCTGCATGTTTTTCCATTTTGGTCCGGGTCCAATAGATCTGCTTTCTGAAACCGTTAAGAAGTTCAAAATATGCCAGATACCCAATGACCGGAAGTTCTTCTCTAATCGCATCGTCTTCTATAAATTCAAATTTATGCTTTCCTGTCAATCTGTCCCTGCCCAGGTATTCCCCTTGTCTTACTAAAACGACATCAAGATCAAGGTATTGCCCTGTTCTCATAGCAAGCTGCTTGTACCCCTTGGCTCCAAGTTGGAACTGAGCGTCTACGGAAATAACGTTACCCTCACGGTCCTTTTTCTTATAAGGGACCATGTAAATTTGGCCCAGTTGCGGGCTAGGGGAAAGATTCAAAGCCTCCCCTAGTAAAGCTGCGCTTAATATGCTATTATTGCTACATTCCTGCAAGGCTGGTGTATTCTGAACTGCGGATACAACACTCGCAATAAACCTCGTGGTATTCTTCTGTCCAACCACCTGCATGATGTTGGCTCTTACCTTGTCATTTCCTAAAAAAGTTGCTATACCTGTCTTCTGCTGTGTAGTAATTTCATTGCCCATTCTTTATGCCTCCACTTCCAATGTGTTGTTTTCTGATACCTTTAAGAGAATTAACTGCCCGTCCATGTCAGGAATATTAAAATCATTTACGGATTCTGCGTTATCAATAAAAATTGGTGCTGTTACCTCATAAATCCCCTGTAGGGCTGAAATGATATCTAACCCAGCAACAACTCTATGGCCTGTATTTAAGGAACTAAATGGAACACCATTTACAAGGCACTCACAGGTTTCTTTATACCCACCATTAATCTGCGTTTCAAAAAGGCGGAAACTAACCAGTTTAAATTTTGCGTTGATCCGCGAGGAAAGTAAGTCCATCTTAGCCTTTATGAATTCCTCTAGGAGAAACAGATCCTTTTCCTGGTTGGCAATCTGTTGCGAAGTGGCTCTTTGCTCCTGCTGTAGCTCTGTGATACGATCCTGTACTCTCTGATTGTTTTCTTTTCCATTCAGGATATTTTTAACCTTATCAAGTTCCAGAACCAGACTTTCCTTTTTTTGCCTTAACTGATTTATATAACCAGAACCTGTACCCATTTCACGAACCTGATTTTCTAGCTGTTCGATTTCGGCTAGTAGAGACTGGTATTCAGAATTATCTTGCAATTCCACTTCTTGAGGTAAAACCGCCAACTCTTCCATAGCCGCAGTCTTTCTTTTATTCTGTTCAATCTTATCGGCTTTACATTTTTCCAAGTGCTGGGTAAGAGCCGTTATTTCTGTTTCCATGGTTGCAATGTTGCTTGCAGTCTGTTTTCCGTTTTTTACAATGTCCTCTAAGCTCTTAAGCTTATTGGCCTGAAACTCCGCTATTTTAGAACCCTCCTGATCAGCTGGAAGGGCCTGTTTGCACATAGGGCAACATAGGTCTTTTGAGTCTATCTGCATTGCCTGAACTTCTTTATGATTCTTTAACAACGCTTCCCTAAAGGCTCTATTACTTTCCAGAAGTACATCTTTCTGCTGAATCTCTCTTTCAACTCTTTCACATTCCCGCATTGCATCTGAAAAAGCGTAGTTAGCATCGTCTATCCGTTTCTGTATTTCACGCTTTTGAACCACTAATTTTTCATTGGCCTTACGCTTTAAATCGCTAAGATCGAATTGCTTTTGCATAATGGCATTGTTGATCCCCGAAATGACCTCGCCCGCCTTGGAGGCATTAGACTCCTGTTCTTCAAGACTGCGAATCTGATTTTCAAGCTCCAATTTAAGTAATTCACTCTGCGTAAAATCTGCCTGAATCAATCCCTTACTAGCTTCGTCGATTCTGGCCGGTAGCTCCGCCTGCCTTTTGTTGAGTTCTTTTAAAGCTTTCTTTGCTTTTGCGGTCAGATCGTCTACTGTGAAATCCTTTAAGCGCTCTGACAGTGCAAGGAACTTTTCGTTCGAAGAAATAACATCCCGATCCGTAACTTCTGAAACCAGTTTTAAAAGAATGGTTCTCTGATCCTTCCATTTCAGTGATGTAAAAGCTTGGGGACTGGTTATCAGCTTAAACAGCTCCTCATTCATTAGATCATCTATGTAGGCTTTGTAATCTTTCTCTGTCTTGGGAATCTCATTAATTTCATACTTGTTGATATTGCCCTGAAACTGAGAAACTTCACTTCCTTTTTTCTTAACCCAGTTCTGCTCCTGGGTCTTAGTAAGTACTATTTCTTTCCCATCCGCCTCTAGTGTAGCGGATATTTTAATAACCAGATTATCAATAGGGACTCCTTGTCCATCATTTGGACGAATATTAAAGTCAGTTTTTCCCTCACTGTCTTTGTTGAAAAGAAGCCATGTGAAACTATCCATAATGGTAGTTTTCCCGGTTGCATTCTGACCAGAAATGATAGTTCTTTCCTGAAAATCAATGACCAACTGCTTAATTCCTTTAAAGTTTTCAATAAGAATATTCTTTAATTTTAAATTCATTATCTTGCAATCCTCCATTCATGAATTAGATTAACAGAAACCTCATAAGCGGTCCGAGTCTCCGCAGTGTTGTTCTCCAGGAGCTTAGAGTACTCACGGCTCTGGATTCGACCAGTTATCTTAATGGCTGCTCCTACCTCAAACCCTGCGGCGTATCTGGCATCTCTTCCCCAGGTAATGCAAGGTATGTAATCAGACTTCCCATAGGGGCGGTTCACTGCCAGCAGCAAATCAGCGATTTCCCTTCCAAGGGGAGTCTTTCTATAAACAGGTGGCTTGCAGACAAATCCTGTTAGGGTAATATTGTTTGACTTAGTGGCGTCAATCAGATCGGCGCTTAGAAAATAAAAATCTCTAACAAATACATTGAGGGATAATCCCTTTTTATTTCCTTTTACATTATTGTAGGAACGATACTGTCCGGATACCTGCATAGTCAATCCAGTATAGTCCTGGTCTACATCAAGTAACCGATCAGACATAATTACCGGAAGGTGGTCAATCTCCCCACTAAGTCTCTTGACAGCCAAAGTCATTGTATAAAAGCCCTCTCCGTAAACCTCGTGACTGTACCTGAATCCGGAGACAACTTCTCCTGCCAAAACCACTGTATTATTGGTAATTTTTGAATCCATCTTGAAATCCTCCTGATCCCCATTTATAATAGGGGTGTATAGTATTTACTTGTTACTTTGATTCCCTGGGAGTTGCAGCTCCTGGGGTTTCTGCTTTTTCACAGCCCGCAATGCGGCCATCGTTAATCAGCAACGGTTTGAGTATTCCTTTTTCAATCGAATCTGCCAACACATCAACCGGAACGTCCTCCAGTTCTTCTAATATCCATTTTTCAAATATCATGATTCCTTCACCTTCTTTCTTGTAAAATTTTTCAATTCTCCTTATACTGTACTTACAGGCCGTGCAGGGTCGAGTACAAAAGAAAGGAGAAAATATAATGACCGATAACAAATTTGGCATGTCCTTTTCAGAAATATCTGAAATTCGCCCTATGAATCCAGAAACAGCTGCGCACAACATTGCTCTCGCCTATATACAATCCGCTTTTAGATCAAGTGAACTTCCTGCAGATGGTTACATAGCTCAGGATTCCATTTTCCCTATTGCCAACGTATATGTTGATGCCTATAATTTTGCATATAACTTCATTGCCCATGAAAACAAACTTATAGACGAGGCTGAATAGTACCTATTACTGTATCTGGGCTACGTTTGTACATACGTTCCATGACGTTGTCCAGATGCGTCCTCGCTATTTTACTTTCTGTAATGGTTAATTCGCTCATTGCAAGCACGCAATTCTCAACAGCTTTTACTATTTTCTCTTTATCACATCCACACGCTGATAAAGCATAATCATTCAAGCCAGCAATTGTATTTTTGTTTTTTTCCAATCTCCTCTCACCTCCTCTCACATAACCTCTAACGCTCCACAAATCGCAAGCATCAGGAATAAGCTACTTGTAAATATCACCGCCGGCATAATCCGCTTTGTAAGCTCCATCAGCTTTGATGGGCTGGTGTCGGTATAATCGTCTAAATTGTCATAGTACTTTCGCATGAGTTTCCTCCTTTCCTATCCTTTACCTTCATCTGCAAGTTTAAGGAGATACTGATCCCACTTATCAACGTCCACTTGCCATTTACGTCCAACACGAATTGCTGGAGATCCTTTTCTCTTAAACAAGGCTTCAATCGTGTTATGACTTATTCCATGGCGCTCTACGCACTCTTTGATTGATAGAAATTGTCTGTCTGACACTGCTATTCCTCCTTTCATAATCTTTATAGGAATGCCTTCTACTACATTCAGGACGGCACCTAAGTTACTGATAAGATTTGCATAATAGTATAATTTCTATATGTACTACCATTCTTTCTTGTAAATTTATTCCTATGAGCTTATAATGAAATATAATAATATTTTGGATTAAGGAGATTTCAAAATGGAATTAATAGGGCAGTTTATTAACAATCCTCAAGCAAACTTTGACCCACTGAATTTTATAGGTATATTGGCTACCGTTGTTGTTTCTATTTACATTTTCAGATCTGAAACCTCTATCTCTTTTACAAAAGAGCGTCATGAAAAACTAATATTTCCACTTTTTGACATACTTGAACCTATTCTTTATCAAAATCCTGATCCAGAAATACTCTCAAAAGCATTAGATATAATAGAAACAAACAAAAGTCTAGCAGATGGAAATTTACTAAGTGTGCACTATTACTGTAAGGTAAACCCTAATACTGAAAACTTCAACTCACTTTGCTCATACATAGACAAAGCATTTGATAAATCCTGTCGCAAACTACAATTAAAAACACGCACTCTAGAATACCGATTAAACAGGAATCAATACAAAAGCAAGTTTTTCTTTGTGTTTTACTTAATAATAAAAACCATAATATTTGCTATCACGCTTTTTGCAGCGCTTTTTATCCTCGCAATTCTAATTGCATTAGGAAAACTTTTTTACAACTCAGTAAATGAAACAACTCAAATAATTTTTACTCTTTTAGGAAGTGTTTGCTTCCTTGGCTTATTTAAGATTTTTGAAAAGAACTTTTAATTATTGATTTTAAATATAAAAAAACAAATAGAAAATGCTAACAGACCTAAGCCAAACCCATATTTTAATGCTATTGTATAACTGGTTAAGGCTGCGATTAAAGCAAACAATAGACTCATTTCCCTTTCTGTTACCTCCAGATTTTAATGTGTTGAAAGTTGGTAATCTCTCTACTAAGAATTTAGATTCTTCTACTTTCACAGATAGAGCAGAATCAAACATTATAATTGCAAGCTTTAGTTACTATTATTTATTCTTAGTTTGCATAGTTTAGTGATTTTAAATCATCTGTTTGACAAAAAAAATTTCTTCTTTCTCTCTTAACGATCTAATTCCCAACAAATCACAAAGAGCCGATACTTCACTTGTTTTAAATTCCTGCTTATTACTAATCTTTAATTGAAATCCATATGCTGAGAGTCCTAGGTGATTCGCAACGAACTTCATTTTTAAGCCTTTTTTAGCTATCAAATCTTTTAAAAGGACTGTGTTAGTCAATATTACTACCTCCCTTCTTTTGATGATTTTAAATCACCTATATATAATATATCATTGTGGTGATTCAAAGTCAACTACTTTTCCATATTTACACAAAAATAATTGATTTAAAATAAACTCTGTGTTATATTTATATTATCACTTAGGAAATAGAGGGATTTTTATGGCGGATATTGGTAAGAGAATAAAAGAAAAAAGAGAATCTATAGGCATGACCCAGGAGGATTTAGCAACGTCGCTCGGTTACAGAAATAAATCCACTATAGCTAAGATAGAAAATGGTACCAATGATATCGTACAAAGTAAGGTAGTTGAATTTGCTAAAGCTTTGCGCACAACAGTTCCGTATCTAATGGGTTGGGAAGATGAAGATGTTCCACATATTACAGACTCAGATACCTATACCATAAATGTAAATGGCACTGACTTTAATATAAAGCCATCTGAAATAGAACACATAATAAAATACCGATTACTTGATTCTTCCGGAAAAGAAATAGTAAATTATATATTAGACAAAGAGACCGCCCGCACCGAAGCCATAGCAGAACTTAATAAGCAGGTAAAGGAGCTTGATGTTACAATTCATTTACCAAGAGAAAAAAATCCCTCTCTTGAAAAGCCACATCTCCTTCCTAATGCAGCCCATGAGCGCACAGATATAGAAGTAACTGAAGAAATGAAAAAACACGATGATGCTTTCTTTGATGAGTAGATTATATATAAATAAAAAATTAAAATAGCCTATGGCTTTTTAATAAAATAATATTACGGAGGTAATGGGATGAAAAAGACAAGATTACTACTTGTGACCGCAGCACTGTCTGCAGTAATGGGCATAACAACTTTTGCAGGAGAATGGAAGCAGGACGCAACCGGTTGGTGGTATCAGAATCAGGATGGGGGATACCCAGTTAACTCCTGGCAAGATATTGATGGAAAGCAATACTATTTTAATGAATCTGGTTATATTCTTACAAACACAACCACTCCTGACGGCAAGCAAGTAGGGGCAGACGGCGCCATGATTCAGGCTCCACTCTTTGATTTTGCCATTAAAGACAGTCAAGTCAGATATACCAAACATGAAATCTCTACAGACTATGAGGGCAATGCATGTGTTATTGTATATTACGATTTTACTAACAAATCAGATAAGGAATTAAGTGCAATGGGAAGTGGAAGTTATATAAAGGCTTACCAAAATGGTATTGAATGCGACAGAGCGTATCTACCATCTGCAGAGAATAAGGCTATCAATAATCGTACCAAGAATGTAATGCCCGGAATAACCCTTAATGTGGCTGAAGCGTTCAAGATTTCTGACAAAAGTGATATCATTCTCACTCTTGAAGATTTGTGGGACTGGAGTACGAGCAAAAAGACTACCAAAGCAACTTTAAACTTAAACTAATATAGTACGCAAAAACCGCCCGGTATTGGCGTACCGAACGGCTTTACATATAGATTTTCTCTTACCGGATATGCCGAAAAGATACAATCATTCCCAAACAGATTATATCATTTTCGAAACGCGCTGGCAAGGGGCGTTATTTTTATACTCAAAAATAGAAAGGAAATGATAATATGGCTGAAAAACGAAAGAAAAGAAAGGACGGCAGATACGCAAAGCAGGTAACCATCGGGATAAAAGATGGTAAACCTGTCCGCAAAACTCTTTATGGAGAGACTTTAAAGGAATTGGATAAGAATTACAGAGACTTTATGAGCCTTAAGGACAAGGGGATTATACTTCAAGAGGAAAATATCACATTCCGGGAGCTATCCGAATTGTGGCTTACCAATGAGAAAATAGGTAGTATTACGGATCAATCAGTTACTGTTATTCGTAGTGAGCTAAGAACTATAAATTCATACATAGGAGAGATCAAAGCAAAGAGCTTAAGACAAAGCCATATTGAGGCTTTCCGCGCGGCCATGATCGCTTCCGGTAAATTAATCCGCTACAATACGTGCTTAGGAAGAATTCGAGCGATTGTTCGTTACGCTGTGTATAAAGAAATAATGGTGGGAGATATTACAGCAGGCATGAAGGACATTAGAAATGCGAGAAAGGCAAAAAAGCGAGCCCTAACATTATCAGAAAGACAACTTATTGATAAGGCTGATTTGAATGCTTTTGAACGTTGCTTTATTAACCTACTTCTGTACACAGGTATGAGAAAATGCGAGGCCCTGGCACTGAATGTATCGGATATAGATTTTAAAAAGAAGCGTATCGAGGTATCAAAAACATTGGTCACTAGTAAAAAATTAAGCGACTGTTTACAAGATTACACAAAAACAACGGCTGGAAAACGATATATTCCCATACCAAACGTTCTTCTTAATATTTTACTTGAGTACACAGCCGAAAAGTCAGGTATTTTGTTCAAGTCTAATACTGACAATTATATTGGTTTAGGTTCATTTAATGGACGCTGGAATAAAATACTTATGAAATTGCAAGCCGTGTCAAAAACTCCGTTATCAAACGATATTACCGCACATATCTTCCGTCATACCTATGCAAGCGATCTATATAAGGCGGGGGTGGATATTAAGCAAGCACAATACCTTTTAGGCCACGATGACATAAAGACAACCATGGACACTTACACCCATTTTGGATACGCGGATGTAAAAATGGATAAACTGGATTCATACTACGATGCAGTCAAAATGCAGTCAAGTGATAAAATAATAGCCCTCAAACACGCATAAATAAAGGGCTCCCTTGCTTCATAAAAAAGTAAAGTGCTTTTTTACTACCTTCGTTGTATAATAATTGAAAAGGAGGTTTTCTTATGCAGAATATCTTAGTATGTGATGACGACAAACAAATAGTAGAAGCCATTGATATATATTTAACAGGAGAAGGCTTTCAGGTCATTAAAGCTTATGACGGCTTTGAGGCCCTGGAGCTTTTAGAAGAGAATGAAGTGGATCTCATGATCCTTGATGTAATGATGCCAGGACTTGACGGAATTAGGACCACCTTAAAGGTACGGGAGACAAGCAGCATCCCAATCATTATCCTGTCCGCCAAAGCAGAAGACACCGATAAGATTTTAGGTCTTAACATCGGTGCCGATGATTATATCACAAAGCCATTTAATCCCTTAGAGCTGGTTGCCAGGGTAAAATCTCAGCTCCGCCGCTACACCCAGCTTGGAAACATGAATCAGCAGCCTGCGGGAGCAGTCTATAAATGCGGCGGCCTTTCTATCAACGACGACAATAAAGAAGTGACCGTTGACGATGAGTTAATCAAGCTGACTCCAATTGAATATAACATCCTGTTACTTCTTGTAAAGAATGCAGGAAAAGTATTTTCCATTGACGAAATTTACGAGCAGATCTGGAATGAGGAAGCCATTGGCGCAGACAACACCGTAGCCGTGCACATCCGACACATCCGGGAAAAAATCGAAATCAATCCCAGAGAGCCCCGCTATTTAAAGGTGGTCTGGGGAGTTGGGTATAAGATCGAGAAACAATAGGAGCGATTATGAAAAAGAGAAAAGAAGCAGCCGTCCTTTTGCATATCATCTTCTCCTTTCTCGTGGTGGTAGGCGTTACCATCATGTACAACAACATCCACTACGGAGAAGGCATCAGCTGGATCACCCACGAAACCTATGAAGACACCCCGGAGTTTACAAAGCAGCTACGGGCTGATATTGACGAAATCTTCAATTACGTTAAATACAAAGAGGTTTTTGAAACAGACGGAAGAATTGATTACTCAAAGCCAATTGTCAGAGTTACGGACGGCCCTAATTCTACCAAGGAGTATACCGTAGATGAGATGATCCGTCGGGCCAAGTCCCAGGGGTATTACTTAAATGAACAGTTTAAGGTCAGCGGTGGGCATCTTCCTGACTCTGATAATAAGAACTTAAACGTCCGGGTGGACTATAGAGCCTATGAGCCTGACTTTGTTGCTACAGAGCCAGGACAGGCCTTTCTTACCATGGATCAGCTTTCGTATGAAGTCCTTACCCATCTGGGCAATTATTACTCCTTTTATTACCGCTTTATCCAAAATCCAAGCAACTTAAAATTCGAAGTACGTTACCAGAATTCACAGAAGGAATATAAGCTATACCGAAACGTTGCCGGGAAGTCCGTGGATGATTTTAAGGCCATGGGGAAATACTTATATGTGACCGGGGAATCTCTTTACGTGGATTCTAACTTAACGACAGTCCCTAAGGACGTCTCCGCTCAGCTGGAAAAGATGAATCCCTATAACAATGGCAATTACCACATGACCATAGGGGTTGATACTTCCTATCCCTATCACGATGCTTATGAAACAGCCTCTGAAGCCTATAATCAGGTTCGGCTGCTGTACATCTCTGGGATTGTAAGTCTTTTGTTTGGAATTCTAGGCAGTGCCGCTACTCTCTATGTCCTGGTAAGCTTAACCGGACTGGAAGAAAAAGGCCCTTATCAGCCTAAGATCAAACGGGTAAAGCTCCTTCCAGCGGAAGGCTGCTTTTTAATATACCTGGCCGCTACCTTATGCTCCCTGTTTCTGGCTGACCAGCTGTTTAATAAGATCATACATCTGTTTCTTGCCGAAGAGCAGTGGTATTACGGGGAACTGGTATTACGGGTATTAATCTACTATGCCGCAGGACTCATGTTCTCTTTAAGTCTGCTAAAGCGGTATAAGGCAGGCACCCTCTGGACCGGAAGTCTTTTATTCCGGTGGCGGAAAAATCTATCTCTTTACTTTAAGAACCACCGCTTCACCACCAGAATCATGTTCGCCTATATTTTTTACCTGGCATTTAACATCATCATGATACTGTCCTTCTGCATCCTGTTATTTACCTATACGGACCTTGCATCCCGAATCTTAATGGGCGCTATCAGCATTTTATTTCTAGCCTTTGATTTGTGGGTCTTTCATAAAATGTACCGCCATGCATGGGAAACAGATCAGATCAACCAGGCACTGCTCCATATATCACAGGGTAACACCACCTATAAGATCAATACCGCTTCCTTTAACGGAAAAGAGCGGGAGCTGGCAGAGCATATCAACCACATCGGCACCGGTCTGGAAGCAGCCTTACAGGAAAAGGTGCGTAGCGAACGATTAAAAACGGATCTTATTACCAATGTGTCTCATGATATAAAAACCCCCCTTACCTCCATCATTAACTATGTGGATCTCATCAAGCGAGAAGGAATTAAAGATGAGAAAATATTAGGTTACTTAGAGGTACTGGAACAAAAGTCCCACCGTCTTAAAACTTTGACTGAGGATCTTGTAGAAGCTTCTAAGGCCAGTTCTGGCAATTTAAAGCTGGAAATACTAAATATAGACTTTGTGGAACTGATACAGCAGACAAATGGTGAATTTGAAGAGAAATTTTCCCTCCGCCATCTGGAACTTGTGTCTTCTCTGCCAGATGAATCTATTTTTATAGAAGCAGACGGAAGATACTTATGGAGAGTCCTTGAAAATCTCTACAACAATGCCTTTAAGTATGCCATGGAGCACAGCAGGGTGTATGTAGATATGATAAAAGAAGACGATATGGTGATTTTCACCATGAAGAATATTTCAGAAAATCCCCTGAACATAAAGGCGGATGAACTGACCGAACGCTTTGTCCGTGGAGATGTGGCAAGAACCACGGAAGGTAGCGGACTTGGAATTTCCATTGCCAAGAGCCTCACTGAGCTTCAAGGCGGACAGTTTAACCTTTATATTGACGGAGACTTATTTAAAGCAAGTGTTGCATTTCCTGTCAGGAAATGATAATAGGGAGGGGAAGCCTGATTCAGGCTTCCCCTCCCTACTATATTGGAACAAATTATATTCAAACACCAAACTATAACATATTAAAGTCTTATCCGAAGATTCTCCAGCCGCAGATGAAGTTGTTTCTCCACCAGTTACTTAAAGAACGCTCCACGACTCTTCCATGGCTTGAAGAAGCATCAATTACATTACCACCGCCAGCTACAATTCCAACATGGCCGCTAACGACTACGATATCTCCTGCTCTTAAGTCTCCAAAGCTGCTGATCTTTGTATACTTTCCAACACTTCTCCAGCCAGCTGACGTTAAGTAGCTCTGTCTTACCCCTACCTGATTTAAGGACCAATAAATAAATCCGGAGCAGTCAAAGGAACCAGGGCCTTTAGAACCCCATACGTAAGGCTTACCAAGCTTAGACCTTGCAATGGATAAAAGTCCGTTAACACCAGAACCACCCTTTACAGGGCCACTGCTGTTACCGCTGCCGCCTTTTCCGGTATTGCTTTTAGAGCCAGCACTCTTTACTCCGCTTCCTGAAAGCTTGTTAAGGGTATCTTTACCTACAGAACCGTCTGCAGAAAGGCCGTTGTTGCTCTGGAAAGCTTTTACGGCATTTACGGTTAATTCTCCGTAATAACCAGTTACATTGGAGGAAGCAAGATAACCATACTTATTAAGGAGCTTCTGAACATTCGTAACAGAGTCTCCCTGTTCCCCCAGTGTCATTCCGTTTGGCTGGGCTTCCCTGCTGTTTAAAGCCACTCTGGTAGATGGTCCTAAGTATCCGTCTACTACAAGGTCATTACGTGCCTGGAACTGCTTTACTGCGGTTACTGTATCATTGCCGTATGCACCGTCTGCTTCTGTCATCAGGTAACCAAGCTCTTTTAACCGTTTCTGGCTGGCTAAGACCACATCACTCTTTTCCCCATAGGACACCAGATTGGGCTTAATTTCCTCACTGTATAAAAGATTGATGGTCTGACGGCCTACTTTTCCGTCGATGTTCAGACCATTGACTTCCTGAAGTTTTCTTACCGCTACCTCTGTCTCATCTCCAAAGGTTCCATTTACCTGGGCTGCATCGGCCAGATAACCAAGCTCATACAGACGAGTCTGTATTCTCGTTATATCATCACCGCAAACGCCTTTTGCAACGGCGTAATACTTCGCTGCCGGTGACATGATGGAGGTGAAGGTCTCAGGACCTACGATTCCATCCTGAGCAAGACCGTTCTGGCGCTGATAAACCTTTATGGCTGCTTCTGTTACGTTACCGAAAAACTGGGTCGGCTCATCGTTATCCATGAAGCCTAATTTCATCAGACGTTCCTGAAGACTTGCAACCACGGGGTGCTCCACGCCGTTTCTCAAATATTCAGGAATGGGGTTTTCTTTTAAATCCGGCACCCCATTAAGCTTTGGAAGCAGCACCTCTCCTGGAAGCAGTCTGGCAATGGGCTGGTACTCTTTTTTCGCTTCAGAGACAGTGGCTGTGGAAGGGGTTGCAGAGCTTTTATTGGTAGACGTTTCCGTGCTGGTGCAGGCAGATAAAAAAGTTGTTGCTGTCGCAGCCAGAAAAAAGGAACGGATCACACGCTTTCTCCATATTATTTTTATGTTCATTGAATGAATTCCTTTCATATGTAAAATCAGGTCTATTTTAGCATAATTTTGTCAGAAAGGGAAAGGGAAATTATCTCATTGCGCCCAAAGACTGCTTATGATATAGTAAAACCATCAAATGGACTCCCATTTGAAAGGATAAGAAATAAAAAGGAGGGATTTTTATGACACCGATTTTGTGGGCTGCCGGAGGCACTGGCTTCACCTTTTTAATGACTACCTTAGGAGCATCCCTGGTGTTTTTCTTTCGGAAGGAAGTAAATCAGTCTGTTCAGCGGACCTTTCTTGGCTTTGCTGCCGGCGTAATGATCGCCGCTTCCATCTGGTCACTTTTAATACCTGCGATTGAAGAAGCAGAAGCAGCCGGAGGCATTGGCTGGATCCCGGCCGCAGGAGGATTTGTATTAGGAGTTCTTTTCCTGATTATTCTGGATTCTCTGCTTCCTCATCTTCATGCTGATATGAGCAATCCTAAGGGCAATGAGGCCGAAGGAATTTCATCAACCTGGAAACGTACCACACTTTTAGTAATGGCAGTTACCCTGCACAATATTCCCGAAGGTATGGCCGTGGGCCTGGCATTCGCCTTAGCAGCCCAGCACGGCAATGATCCGGCACTTTATACATCTGCACTGGCACTTGCCATTGGTATCGGCATTCAGAACTTTCCTGAGGGCGCTGCCATATCCCTGCCTCTCAGGCAAGAAGGACTTTCTGCCAAAAAAGCATTTATCAAAGGCAGTTTATCCGGAATTGTTGAGCCAATCTTTGGTATCTTAACTGTTTTGATCGCAGGAAATATCGCCCCTCTCATGCCCTGGTTACTGTCCTTTGCAGCCGGAGCCATGATGTATGTAGTCGTTGAGGAACTGATTCCCGAGGCACACTTAGGCGAACACTCCAACATAGGAACCCTTGGGGTCATGGTGGGATTCCTGATCATGATGATCCTTGATGTGGCTCTGGGTTAATAAATATAATTATGTAACAGGCGCATGGTATCAGTCTTTGTCACTGATCCATGCGCCTTTTATTCTGCCATAACAAGCTGGCTCACTGTCTTTATCGTATAAAAAAAGATATCCAAAGCAGCTGCCTGCCGGATATCTTTTCTAACCTATCTATTTCCTATCAGATCCCATTTTTTGTTTTGTACGCAGTCTTGCCAGTGATCTGGCTAAAGACGCCTCAAAATGAGAATGTTCCTGAAGGCTCTTGCCCTGTCTAAGCTGTTCCTCTGCTCTTTCCCTTGCTTCCTCGGCCCGGCGTTCATCAATATCCTCCGGACGCTCGGCTGTGTCCACGAGAACAGTGACACGGTTGTTGATAATCTGGGCGAACCCATTACCAACCACACCGCTGATCCACTGACCGTTTCCGTCAAGCATGCGCATCTCACCAATCGCTACGGCAATGACCATATTTTCATGGTGGGGAAGAACCGCTTTTTCGCCATCCGCCAGGGGAATTACAAGTTCCTGGCATGAGCCTCTGTAAAAGACTTTGTCGCTGGCAAGAACCTGAAGGAAAAATGTATTCTTACCCACAGGCAGCACCTCCAAGTTAAGCCTCTAATTTCCTGGCCTTTTCAATCACTTCATCAATGGTTCCAACGTTAAAGAATGCAGCCTCTGGATACTGATCCATCTCACCGTCAACAATGGCCTTAAAGCCGCGTACGGTCTCCTTAAGAGGCACATACTTTCCTGTTACGCCAGTAAAGTTCTCCGCAACAGAGAAAGGCTGGGATAAGAACTTCTGGATCTTTCTTGCACGGTATACGGTAGTCTTATCGTCATCACCAAGCTCTTCCATACCAAGAATCGCGATGATGTCCTGAAGCTCTTTATACTTCTGAAGAAGCTCCTGTACCTTACGTGCAACTTCATAATGCTCTTCTCCTACTACGTCAGGCTCTAAGATACGGGAGTTGGATTCCAAAGGATCAACTGCCGGATAGATACCTTGTTCTACGATCTTTCTGGATAAAACAGTGGTTGCATCCAGATGAGCGAAGGTGGTTGCAGGAGCCGGGTCAGTTAAGTCATCGGCAGGCACATAAACAGCCTGAACAGAGGTAACGGAACCATTTCTTGTGGAAGTGATTCGCTCCTGAAGCTCACCCATTTCTGTAGCCAGAGTCGGCTGATAACCAACGGCGGAAGGCATACGTCCTAAAAGAGCGGATACCTCAGAACCAGCCTGAGTAAAACGGAAGATGTTATCAATGAATAATAACACGTCCTTATGCTCTTCATCACGGAAATACTCCGCCATGGTAAGGCCTGATTCTGCAACTCTCATACGTGCTCCCGGCGGCTCGTTCATCTGACCGAACACCAGAGCAGTCTTTGAAATAACACCGGACTCACCCATTTCGGTCCAAAGGTCATTACCCTCACGGGAACGCTCTCCAACACCGGTGAAGATGGAATATCCGCCGTGTTCAGTAGCAATGTTGTGAATCAGCTCCTGGATAAGAACTGTCTTACCAACACCGGCACCGCCGAACAGACCAACCTTTCCACCCTTAGCATAAGGAGCTAAAAGGTCAATTACCTTAATACCTGTTTCCAGGATTTCTGCAACCGGACTCTGTTCCTCAAATGCTGGGGGATCTCTGTGAATGACCCATTGGGGTGCATCGGAGATTTCCTCTCCATTATCAATGGTTTCACCAAGTACGTTAAACAAACGTCCAAGAGTCTTCTCACCAACCGGAACCTTAATTCCTTCTCCGGTAGCAGTTACTTCCATCTCTCTGCTCAGTCCTTCGCTGGATGCCAGCATAATACAACGGACTGTGCTGTTGCCCATATGCTGAGCAACCTCCATAACTAAGCGTCTGCCTTCATTGTATACCTCAAGGGCATCCTTAATAGCCGGAAGCTCACTGCCCTCTAAAAACTCAACGTCTACTACAGGTCCAAGGACCTGAACGATCTTACCTTTATTCATAATCTGTTACTCACAGTCGTGAGGACTCCTCCTCTCTCAATTTATTGAAAACACGATGAAGCTACGCTTTCTTCGCTTTCTTTTTCTGGGCTTTTGCCCCGCTGATTACCTCAGTGATCTCCTGAGTGATCGCTGCCTGACGGACACGGTTATAAGTGATCGCCAGCTCGCTTAACATATCCTGAGCACTGTTTGTTGCAGCCTGCATTGCCATCATTCTGGAATTCTGCTCACTGGAATAGGATTCCACCAGACCGCCGTAGATGAAACCTGCGATATAATTGGGCACAATGGTATCAATCACTGCCTGAGGTGACGGGTACATGGTGACCTCCTCCAAATGTACATTAAGCGGTACATTTCGGGTGATCTGCTTTTTAGGAATAGGAAGAAGCTGCTGCACCTCTGCCTCCATCTTCATCGCATTGGCCATTCTGGTGTAAATCATATACACCTCATCAAGTTTTCCAGACAGGAAATAATCCACGATCTTTTCTTCAATGATTCTGGCCCGGCTCATGTTAGGCTTCTGTACGGTATACCGGAAATCCTGTTCCACTGGTATTCCCTTTTTAACAAAATACTGATGCCCCAATTCACCTACGACGAACAGCATGGGATTACCACCCTTGTCAATCTGCTCCTGGGCCAGTTTAAATACATTATGATTATAAGCACCCGCAAGTCCCTTATCAGCCGTAACCACGATGTATCCGATCTTACGGTCTTCTTTCTTGATCTCCGGCCGGGTATCCAGATACGGATCATTAATATCCGGTGTATGTCTGATAATTCTTGCGATGGTGCTCTGCAGTGCATAAAAATAAGGCTCCGTATCAGTCAGGGCTTTCCTTGCCCTTTTAAGCTTTGACGAGGAAATGGTATACATCGCATTGGTAATTTTCATGGTGCTTTTAATACTGTTTATCCTGCTTTGTATCTCTCTCGCATTTGCCATATCTTACACCCGTTTCTGTTTAAATTCAACCGCTGTGTCAAGGATCTTCTGCTTCAGCTCATCAGAGATGGCCTTCGTCTCTTCAATCTCCTTGACAATCTCCGGATGTGCATTTTCAAAGTAGTCAAGCATATCTCTCTGGAATGCCTTGATCTTTGAAACTTCAACATCAACAAGAAGACGATTGTTCGCAACAAGCAGGCTGATTACCTGGTCATGAAGGCTTAATGGATGACATAAAGGCTGCTTTAACAGCTCTGTCAGTCCTCTACCGTATTGGATCTGCTCCTTGGTCGCTGCATCCAGATCAGAACTGAACTGAGTGAATACTTCCATCTCACGACACTGAGCCAGATCGATACGAATGCTTCCTGCTGCCTTTTTCATCGCCTTAGTCTGAGCCGCACCACCAACTCGGGATACGGAAAGACCAACGTTAACAGCCGGTCTCATACCGGAGAAGAAAAGATCACTCTCCAGGAATATCTGTCCGTCAGTAATGGAGATAACATTGGTTGGAATGTAGGCAGATACGTCTCCTGCCTGAGTTTCAATAATTGGAAGAGCGGTAATGGAACCTCCTCCAAGTTCATCCTTTAAGCGGCTGGAACGCTCCAGCAGTCTGGAATGGAGATAGAAAACGTCACCAGGATATGCCTCACGTCCGGGAGAACGCTCTAAAAGCAGTGACAGGGAACGGTAAGCCACTGCGTGCTTGGATAAATCATCATAAACGATCAGTACATCTTTTCCCTTATGCATGAAGTACTCTGCAAGAGCAGTTCCGGAATAAGGTGCAATGTATTGAAGGGGTGCCGGTTCGCTTGCTGAAGAATTTACCACGATGGTATATTCCAGAGCGCCGTAATGTGATAAAGTGTTAACAAGCTTTGCAACGGTAGAAGCCTTCTGTCCGATTGCAACGTAAACACAGATCACATCTTTGCCCTTCTGGTTTAAAATCGCATCAATAGCGATGGAAGTCTTACCAGTCTGACGGTCGCCGATGATAAGCTCACGCTGTCCACGTCCGATAGGGAACATGGAGTCAATGGCAAGAATACCTGTTTCCATAGGAACGGATACGCTCTTACGGTCAACGATGCCAGGTGCTTCATTTTCAATAGGACGGTAATCGTCAGAAACGATTTCACCCTTTCCATCGATAGGAGCTCCAAGAGAGTTTACAACTCTTCCTACGAACTTATCACCTACCGGAATACCTGCACGTTTTTTGGTTCTTGTTACTTTAGAACCTTCTTTTACTTCGCGGTCAGAACCAAAGAGGATGCATCCGATATCTTCTCTTCTGATATCCTGAACCATTCCTTTAATTCCATTATCAAATACAACGATTTCTCCGTACATTGCATGGTCAATACCATATACCGTTGCAATGCCGTCTCCAACGCTTATTACAGTTCCCACTTCCTGGTCCCTGGCATGCGCGTCATAATCTGCAATTTCACTTCTCAATATTGAAATAATTTCATCTGAATTGATGGAAGCCACGTTTTTCACCTCCGCATTATTTTTTGTTCTAATTGTCTCAGACGTCCCTTTAAGCTCCAGTCAGTCTCCACATCTCCTACACGGATGATGAATCCACCGATTAAACCGGGGTCTTCGATCAAGCGGAGTCTTATGTCCTTCTTCTCGTACTTTTTGCAAAGCATCGCCTTAATTTCCTGAAGCTGTGCTTCTTCCGGTTCCGTAACATAGTAAAGGGAAGCCTCTAAAACTCCCTCTTCCTCCGCTACCCGCGTACGATACGCCTCGAAGATATCATCTGCAAGGTCCATATCTCTCCGGTCCACGATTACCTTTAAAAAGGTTATCATCTCTTTTGGAAACACGCGCTCAATCACCTTATGCTTGCTGCCCTTTGGAATCACAGGACTGCTTAAGGCACGCTTAAGCTCCGGCACTGTCTTTAGCGCCAGAGCCGTCTCCTCTATGGCCGTCTGGGAAATGGAAAGTTCAAAAAGAACCCGTCCGTAATTAATTGCTGCCTGCATCATGAGAATCACCTGCTTCTGCTATAAATGAATCATAAAGCGCCTTGTTTGCCATGGCACTCGCTTCCTGATTGACTACCTTTGCCGCCGCAGCGATTACTAAGCCGGCAATCTGAGCCTTAGCTTCGTTAAGCGCTTTTTCCTGATCGGCTTCCGCTTTTCTCTGTGCTTCTGAAATCACCCGGCCAGCCTCTTCTTCCGCATTCTCTAAAATACGGTCATATTGAACCTTGGCCTGATTTTTTGCTTCTTCGATAATCTTTAATCCTTCTTTTGAGGATTCCGCCAGCTTATCTTCATACTGCTTTTTCATCTCTGCTGCCTGGCCCTCAGAATTTTTGGCATTTGAAATGCTGTTCTCAATCATCGCCTGCCGCTTATTCATTACTTCCATAACCGGCTTAATCAGGAAATGCCTTAGCAAAAGATACAGGACAATAAGATTCAACATATTAAACACAACGTTCATATCCAGTCTAAGCATCTCTACCGCCTGCCTTTCTATTTATATTTTCCAATCGAATCCTGATTTCAGGCATTATTTGAGGAATAAGATGATAAGAAGGGCAATAACGAAACCGTAAATAGCAGTTGCCTCTGCAAGAGCACAACCTAATAAGAGAGCCTTGCTGATCTTGCCGTCTGCTTCTGGCTGTCTAGCAATAGCATCTACGGACTTAGCGGTTGCTAAACCGATACCAATACCTGCACCTAAACCTGTTAATACTGCGAGTCCTGCTCCAATAGCTGTAAACATAATAATCTCTCCTTTTAATTTGAACTAGTTTTACTCTACTGACTCCTTGATGAAAAGAGCCGTCAAAAATACAAATACATACGCCTGAATCAATCCGTCAAAAATGTCAAAATACATAGAAAACGGAATTGGAATGATCGCCGGAACGATCAGCTTAATAAGCTCCATAACAACGAACGCTCCTAAAACATTACCAAACAATCGCATACACAAGGAAAGCGGTTTGATAAACAGTTCCAGGATATTGATCGGCGCGATAATCGCGACCGGCTCCGCAAAGCCTTTAATAAAGCCTTTAAGGCCTTTTCTGTGAAAGCTTGCATATTCAATCAGCAGAATGCTCATAATAGCAAGCGCTGCGGTGGCATTTAAATCCTTGGTAGGCGGTTTAAGCCCTAGCAAACCAATGAGATTCGCAACACCGATGTAAATTGCCACAGACACAAGGTAGGGAATGTAACGTCTTCCTTCTTCACCAATCAGGTCATCAAAAAAACCATAAAGACCACCGACCGCCAACTCCAGTACCTGCTGCTTCCTTCCAGGGTTCTCAACCTTTAAGTTCCTGACAAATATAATGGAAAGCAGCGTCAGGGCCGCCATGATAACCCACGTTACCACAACAGATTCTGAGATACCAATTCCTCCGAATACCGGGATGGTAAATACCGTTTCGCAGTTAAGTTCTTCCATTAACTTCTCTGCTAAATCCTCCGTAATGCTCACTTCCTTTCTTAGAGACAGCCTTTCTCTTTTTTATATTGTTATCCTCTTTTTAAAATTGTATTTTTGGACATACAATTTCCTTGAGGTATATGGTGTATCATACTTTCAACCGCGAAAATTGTCAACTTTTTAGATATTTCGTAACATCTTGTTAATGCGGGTTATTGTTTGAACATTTAAAACAACTTAAACAGTTATAATCCGGGTTTTATTATCAATATTTTTAATTAAAATGTAATAAAAAAGTAAAGTCACGATTTTAAGATTCAATTTTCTAGGATTTATCACAATTTTTTGTTTTATATTTTATGAAAAATGACTATGTTTTTTTTATAACATAAATTTTAACCGTCATTACTTACGAAGCAAGGTATCCCAGAGACTTATTTGATGGAAAAAAAAGATACGATGAATCACCACTTTTTCCATCCCCATAACAAATCCTACAAATGCTCCCTATGGAAATATACTGGCTTTAACACCTTTTCTTCTTATTAAATGGAACACATAAATAAGCCTTTTAAATTAATATAAGCTTAAATTCGCCTTACTGTTTATAAATATTTTACTGGAAATAAAAAATGACGGGAGCACAGCTTAATAATTCTTAATTCGATGTGCTTACAAGGGAGTATTTCACTTGTTGGTTTTTCATGCTCCCTATAGCTCTTTCTTAAGACAAGATGACCACATGAGAATTACAGCTTCTTAAGGCTATTATGCTTGTTATCTACCATTTTATTCGATTGCATGAACCAAGTCCCATTATTATGGTAAGAAGAGATTCCTAAATAGCATTAAAACAATAAAAAACCGGCATGGAGTCATAGAACACTTTCCCCATCGCCAGTTTCACTATTGCAGGCATATCATATCCTGCATGATAAAAATATCGATCCGATATTTTATTTTTCAAAAAAGGAAAAGCACCGACCCCGCAGCTCTCTGTCTGCAAAACCAGTACTTTTTTAGTGCGCCTTCGGGGGCTCGAACCCCGGACAAATAGATTAAGAGTCTACTGCTCTACCAACTGAGCTAAAGGCGCTTGTCTTTCGTTTTTCCTGTGCTCTCGTCTCAAGCACGAGTGTAATTATATAACCGTATTCAACAAAAGTCAACACCTTTTTTACAAATTATTTACTCTTTTTTAGATTTTATTTATTTTTCTTATTTTTCCCTGAATTCCCACCCAGTGTTTTGTTCACTTCTACGAATGATTTGTTAAAAGTAAGAAGCTTCTTATTTAAGTCAGTCTTGTCGCTGGTTGCCTGAAGAAGCTTATTTGTAACCTTGTCTTTCATTCCCATGACCATTCACCTGAATCTTCTTTTTCTATATTATATGCAAAACCGGTGCCCTGTTCATAAAAACTGGCACCGGTTACTGATTTTTTTATTTTCTTCCTGCGACCAGCTTATAAATGGGATTTCCTTTTGAGGAAAACTTCTCTTCATATTCGGTCATTACATTTCCCTCACCCATTTCGCTGTGGTGAAGGTCATAGGTAAATTCCTTAATCTCCCACACCTCCCCTGGAATGGCTTCCAGAGAGTAATCAAACAGGCCTTTGTTGTCTGTTTTAAACTCTACCACGCCGTCTGGCTTTAAAATCTTATCATAGACTTCCATGAACTCCTCAGAGGTAAGCCTGCGCTTAGCATGCCTGTCCTTTG
Organism: Lacrimispora xylanolytica; assembly: GCF_026723765.1. Lineage (NCBI taxonomy): Bacteria > Bacillati > Bacillota > Clostridia > Lachnospirales > Lachnospiraceae > Lacrimispora > Lacrimispora xylanolytica. The sequence goes on along the minus strand of NZ_CP113524.1, from coordinate 70,969 downwards.
GCCATGGATCCGAAAAATTCAGATAGATTTTCTGTACCTCTCCCGGCTCAAAGATATCCATAAGATTCTTCGCATCCACGCACATGAAGAAAATGTTATCAAGCTCTAAGCCTTCTCTTTTTTGAAGCCCACGCAACAGAACACTTGGGTAACGTTCAATTCCTACATAATTAATGTCTGGATGAAGGGATGCAAGTTCCATAATAAATCTGCCCTTCCCCATACCTACTTCTATTTCAATGGGCCTCTCATTTCCAAAGACTTCGTTCCACCGGCCCTTTTTCTCCTCCGGGTTCTGAACCACATATGGACTGGCTGCAATCTCTTTTTCCGAGCCTGGTATGTGACGTAACCTCATATTATAATTCCTCCAAATAGTTCTATCGTATTCTATCTATCCATTCTGGCATAGCAGGTAGATTGTATCATATTAGAAGGGACAGGTGCAAGATACGGAAAAAAATTAATAAAAGAAAAAAAATCGTAAAAAAATAAAAGGTGCCAAAACCCTTTTAATCAGGTATAATACCTATATATTGGAATACATCCGTTTTTGCAAAGGAGGAAATATATGGGAACGACCGACAACAACTTCTGGATCAGAATCCAGCAGGGTCTTAGGGAGACAGAGATACTCATGAATCAACAGCAGTTCAATCTGTCCATGATCAAAGCCCGACAGACACTGGAATATATGGTAAACTATTTAGGAGAAAAAGCCCTGATTGTGGAAGGAGATTTAGCGGACAGCATTGATCAGCTATTTGAAGGACGTCTGATTTCCCAAACTTCCAAGGACCATTATCACAGAATACGAATGATCGGCAACAAAGCCGTACACGAAGGCAGCGACAGTCCCTATGATGCCGGAGAAGCCTTAAAGCTTCTGGCAGCGGAAGTACATGCCTTTGCTCATACATTTCACAGGGAAAGTCCGGAGGATGCTGCTTACAGACAGCGCTCCGCTCCCCTTAAGCCAGTTCCCATTGCATCCGGCGATCGTGCTGCCGTAAGAAGCAGTGCTGCAAGAAACAGCTCCGGCAGTAGCAGCGCAGGGAGAGGCACCCAAGGAAGAGCCAATGCTCATCAGGGACAGAGACAAGCTCAAAGACCACACCCTCAGGGTAGTGGGGATAGAAAAGCTGCCAATCGGACAGCCACAACAAGACAAGTTCAAAGAGGTACTCCAAAAGGACGGAGCAGACGCCGCTCCTCAAGGAATACGCCGGATACCAGCGGCTTATTAAAGCCGGCATTGATATTTTTAGGGATTCTCGTTCTTGTTTTAATCTTTGTAAAACTGGTTCCCGGTAAGGGAGGAAAACAGAACCCGGCACCAACTGAGACATCATCCCAAATCGAGACAGAGGCCACCAGCAGCCCGGAGACCACCGAGGCGGTTACAGAAGAAGAAACAGAGGCGCCTAAGACATATACCACAAAAAGCAAGCTGAATGTGCGCTCCACCCCTTCTACCGACGGTACCAAACTTGGCAGCCTTGCAGCCGGTACTAAGGTTGAATTTGTAAAGACATATGATGACACATGGACTGTCATCACGTTCGAAGGTAAAGAAGCTTACATTGCTACAGAATTTTTAACGGTATCAGAAGGAACTGGGGATACCGACACCAAAGAGACAACGGCCACTTCGGAAACTACGAAGAAAGCTGGTCAATAAACATGAGAAAACGAAGACAGCGGAAAACTTTCCCTGTCTTCGTTTTTGTATAAATGGTGCATAATTGCGTTTTGTAATGCATAAGTTGTCCTTATTGATTAAATTTTCATAAAATTGTCTATTTTCCCACATTTGGTATGGTATTTTTTTCAAATTATAGTATCATTATATATACAATACGTTATTCAACAAAACATAACTAAGGAGGCTACGGTATGGATAAGGTTATTGAGAAGATATCTGATATCGAATCGGCAGCAACTTCCATTATGGATAACGCTAACGAGCGAAAAAAAGCATTTGCCAAGGAAATGGAGGACCGCACGGCTGCATTCGATTCTGATTTAGAAGAAAAGACAAATAAAAAGATTGAAGCACTGCGGAACCAGCTGGAAGTCGAGATGAACCGACAGCTTGAAAAGCAGCTAAGTGATTCAAAACGAATCCTGACCACGCTGGAAACCCATTTTGAAGAGCAGCACAGCCAGTATGTGGAGGATTTATTTCAAACTATGATAAAGGAGTGATTTCATGGGGGACCTGCTGTCCTACAGCGGCATTACCACCAAAGTAAGGGCGATGGAAAGCCATCTGATCTCAGAGAATCAGTTTCGAGAAATGGCCGGGCTGTCAACGGTTGCCGAGGCTGTGGATTACTTAAGCCACTTAAAAGCCTATGAAGGTCTTTTTACGGACCTGGAAGGCACCAGTCTGCACCGGGGTGCCATTGAGCAAAAACTGATCCTTTCCCTTTACAAGGATTTTGCCAAGCTATACCGATTTGCAAACTTGAACCAACGAAAGTTTCTTGATCTTTATTTTATGCACTTTGAAATCGATATTCTGAAAAAAAGTCTGCGTAACGCCATTGGAAACAATCATGTGGATATCGATCTTTCTGTTTTTGAGGATTTTTTCAAGCTTCATTCCAAGCTGGACTTAATGAAACTGTCCGCATCCAGAAGTCTTTCTGACTTCTTATCAAACCTGGAAGGCTCTATTTATTATGACTTTCTCCAAGGATTGTCAGATACAAGGGAACCTACCTTATTTGATTATGAGGTCCATCTGGATCTTTTGTATTTTAAGTCGATTTGGAAGGTTATGGGGAAACATTTAAAGAAGGAAGAAAAAGAACTGCTCTCCCGCTGCTTTGGCAGCAAGCTGGACCTGCTTAATATCCAGTGGATTTATCGCTCCAAAAAGTACTACAATCTACAATCTACGGACATTTATTCCCTTCTCATTCCCACCAATTATCATCTAAACAAGGAGCAGATTACAAAAATGGCAGAGGCCGGTTCCATAGAAGAATTCTACGGGGTGCTTAAAACCACCTACTATGGCCGGAAAGCGGATATAGAGGTTTTCGATTTGCCGGATCTGGAAAAGCTTACAAAGGAGGTACTTGACAAGATCTACCGTTCCACCAGCCAGCAAAATCCGTACTCCATTGCAACACTGAATTCTTACCTCTATTTTAAAGAGGCCGAGATTCAAAAAGTTATTACCCTCATAGAGAGCATCCGGTACCGTCTAAGTCCGGATGAAATTATCTCCTATGTGGAAAACCAGTAAAGGGGGTTGCATTTTCTGTGATAGAAAAGATGAAATTCTTAAGTATCACCGGGCCCAAGGAGGATATCGACCGGGTAGTAGACACCTACCTATCCAAATATGAGATCCATCTGGAAAATGCCTTGTCAGAACTTAAAACGGTGCAAGACTTAAGGCCTTTTGTTGAGACCAATCCATACAAGGATATCAGTCAGCGAGCCGAAGAGCTTTCCCAGCTTCTCTCTCCAGACGGAGAACAGACGGGCCACAAAAAAATGACCGTTTCTCAGGCAGCTGATATCATTGAAGCGATTGGGAACGAAACAGAAGAATTAAAAGCCAGAGAAGAGACCTTGTTAGCCAAGCGGGATTCTTTAAAGGAATCACTGCAACGGATTCTTCCATTTACCGCACTGAATTACGACTTAAGCTCCATCCTTCATTTTAAGTACATCAAATTCCGCTTTGGCCGCATTTCACACGAGTATTACCATAAGTTTGAGGATTATGTGTACGATACCATTGATACGGTTTTATACAAATGCAGAGAAGATGATGAATATGTCTGGTTGGTCTATTTTGTACCGGATACGATTTCAAACCGGATTGATGCTATTTATGCTTCCATGCATTTCGAACAGATTACCGTTCCGGACGAGTATAAGGGTACCCCCTTTGAGGCGACCAAAACACTGGAAGATAATATGAAGACAGTCCAATTGGAGATTAATGATTTAAGAAAGCAGCTTTCAACCTTTCTGGAATCTAAGCGGGATGATCTTCTATCCGCCAGAGACCGGCTGGAAAGCTTTTCAACCAACTTTAATGTAAGAAAATTAGCGGCCTGTACGAGACAGAGCAGGAATACCTTTTATATTCTTTGCGGTTGGATGAGCCACCGGGATGCCGATTCCTTTCAAAATGACATTTCCGAGGATGAAAAGACCTTTTGCATCGTTGAGGAGAACCATGAAAATATCATCAGCCGTCCTCCCACAAAGCTTTTAAATCCCGGACTGTTTAAGCCCTTTGAGCTGTTTATCCGGATGTATGGGCTTCCTGCCTATAATGAGATTGATCCTACTATATTAATCGGTCTCACCTATTCCTTCCTCTTTGGTTTCATGTTTGGAGATGTGGGACAGGGACTATGCCTATTAATCGGAGGCTTTCTCCTCTACCGGATGAAGAAATTAAGCCTGGGAGCCATCGTCTCCTGCTGCGGATTCTTCTCCACCATATTCGGGTTCCTGTTTGGAAGTATCTTCGGATTTGAAGATATCATCCATCCGGTGTGGCTAAGACCCATGCAGCATATGACGAACCTTCCGTTTATCGGACGTCTGAACACTGTATTTATCGTTGCAGTCTTATTAGGTATGGGAATTATACTCCTTACCATGATTCTAAACATCATAAACAGCTACCGTTCCAGAGACCCGGAACGAACCTTTTTTGATACCAATGGCCTGGCTGGATTTGTATTTTATGCCGGTCTGGTGCTCACAATTGTACTTTATATGACCGAGAACCCCATACCAGCTTCTGCTTTACTGGTCATTATGTTCGGTCTTCCCCTTGTCATCATGTTCTTTAAGGAACCTCTTACCCATCTGGTGGAGCGAAAGTCAAGGATTATGCCTAAGGAAAAGGGCATGTTTGTAGTTCAGGGCTTTTTTGAACTCTTTGAAGTGCTTTTAAGCTATTTTTCCAATACACTATCCTTTGTCCGTGTGGGGGCTTTTGCCGTCAGTCATGCGGCCATGATGGAAGTGGTACTAATGCTCTCCGGCCATGAAGCCGGAACTGTAAACTGGCTCGTTGTGGTTTTGGGCAATCTATTCGTCTGCGGCATGGAGGGACTGATTGTTGGTATCCAGGTGCTGCGTTTGGAATATTATGAATTATTCAGCCGCTTTTACCGGGGAACCGGCCGCGCATTTAAGCCATACGGAAAAAAAATATAAAAAACATATCAGGAGGTACCTATTATGTCTATATTAGTAAAAATTACCTTAGCTATTGCATTAACCTTAAGCATCGCTCTTCCCCTCTTTGTATTCGCCATGGGTGAAAAAACAAAAGGACGCTATAAAACAGCATTATCCGTCAATGTACTCTTATTCTTCGGCACTCTCATCGTTTCCAGTGTTTTAATGTTCCAGGGCCAGGCGGAAGCTTCCGCAGCCGCTGCTGCCACAGGAGCCACTGCCGGTGTTGCTGGCATGGGTTATCTGGCTGCTGCCCTTTCTACTGGTCTTGCCTGTGTGGGTGGTGGTATTGCCGTATCTGCTGCAGCCAGTGCTGCACTTGGTGCCATCAGCGAAGACAGTACTATTTTAGGTAAATCACTCATCTTCGTAGGTCTTGCCGAAGGTGTTTGTCTTTACGGTCTGATCATTTCCTTCATGATCCTTGGAAAGCTTTAATCATGAAAATGTACTTAATCAGCGACAACTTAGACACCTGGGCCGGCATGCGGCTGGCAGGAGTGGAAGGAGCTGTCGTACATGAAAAAGCTGAGCTTAAAAATGAACTGGATAAAGTACTGGCCGATAAGGAAATCGGGATCATACTCCTGACGGAAAAATTCGGCAGGGAGTTTCCTGACATCATTGACGATGTGAAATTAAACCGGAAACTGCCTCTGATCATTGAAATTCCTGACCGCCACGGTACCGGCCGCAAGCCCAACTTTATCACAGATTATGTAAACCAAGCTATCGGATTAAAACTATAAGAAAGAGGTGGTCATCTTGACAACTGAGGAAAAACTACAGCATTTTCTGGAGTTTTGTATGGAAGATGCCAGATCCCGAAGTGCGAAGATGCTTGATGAATATACTGCCGCTCTGGAAGAGGCCTTTACAGAGCATCAGCAAAACGCCATCCGGCGGGCCGAACAGCAGGTGGAATTGGAGAAAAAGCAGATCGAGCGGGAAACCAACAAAAAGCTGTCACTGGAACAGATTAATATCAGACGGGAATTCGGAAAGAAGCAGGACGAACTAAAGGAAAAGCTGTTTCAGGAACTTTTAGACCGGCTCACAGAATATAGGAAGACCCCGGAATATAAAGCGCTACTAAATAATCAGGCGCGAAAAGCCTTAGAGCTGGCTGATAAAGACTTTATCACAATCTACATTGATCCTCAGGATGAGGAAAAGCTTAAGGATTTAAGCATTCCCCAAAGTGCGGAGCTTTTAGTGAGTGAATACTCCTTTATGGGCGGTATCCGGGCCGTTATCCCATCAAGACATATTTTAATCGATAATTCGTTCCAGACCAAGCTTTCCGAAGCGAAGCGTGACTTCCGCTTTGATATAAAGGATATTATGGGAGGTGAGGCCAATGACTAGTACAGGTAAAATCTCCGGTATCAACGGCCCTGTCATCTATTTAAAGGGTGATACCGGGTTTAAAATGAATGAAATGGTTTACGTAGGAAAAGACCATCTGGTGGGCGAGATCATCGGCCTTACGGACCGGCGGACCACCATTCAGGTATACGAGGAAACCAGCGGATTAAAACCGGGAGAAGCCGTCATTTCAACCGGACTTCCTGTGTCCGTTACCCTGGCCCCTGGTATCTTAAATAACATATTTGACGGAATTGAACGTCCCTTAAGGGAAATCGCCAAAACAGGCGGCCCATATATTGACCGGGGGATTCAGGTCGATTCCCTTGATACGAAGAAGCTGTGGGATACTCATATCACCGTTAAGAGGGGGGATCATCTTTTCCCTGGCTCTATTATTGCAGAGGTACCGGAAACTCCGGCCATTACCCATAAGGTCATGATTCCACCGGATATGGAGGGCTTTGTAGAGAGCGTGGTCCCAGATGGTTCCTACACCATTGACCAGCCAATTCTTACCCTTAAGCTGGCAGACGGGACCGTAAAGGAACTTACCATGACCCAGAAATGGCCTATCCGGATTCCAAGGCCAACTCTAAAGCGTTACCCTGCTGCCAAGCCCCTGATTACCGGACAGAGAATCATTGATACTCTCTTCCCTCTGGCAAAGGGAGGCACTGCCTGTATTCCTGGTGGATTTGGAACCGGTAAGACTATGACTCAGCACCAGATCGCCAAATGGTCTGACGCGGATATCATCATCTATATCGGCTGCGGCGAGCGCGGCAATGAGATGACTCAGGTTCTGGAGGAGTTCTCAGAGCTAGTGGATCCCCGTTCCGGCAATCCACTAATGGACCGTACCACGCTCATTGCCAATACCTCCAATATGCCCGTGGCCGCCAGAGAGGCCAGCCTTTACTCCGGTCTTACCCTGGCAGAATATTATAGAGATATGGGATACCATGTTGCCATTATGGCGGATTCCACCTCTCGTTGGGCCGAGGCGCTCAGAGAGTTATCCGGACGTCTTGAGGAAATGCCAGCTGAGGAGGGCTTCCCGGCTTACCTGGCTTCCCGCTTATCTGCCTTTTATGAAAGAGCCGGCATGATTCAGAACTTAAACGGCACGGAAGGTTCTGTTACCATCATCGGAGCAGTTTCCCCACAGGGCGGCGACTTCTCTGAGCCTGTCACCCAGAACACCAAGCGTTTCGTCCGCTGCTTCTGGGGCCTTGACCGTAACCTTGCAAACGAACGCCATTTCCCTGCCATTCACTGGCTTAGCAGCTATTCAGAATATTTAACCGATTTAGCCCCATGGTACGTGGACTACGTGGATAAACGATTTGTGGACTACAGAAACCGTCTCGTATTCATACTGACTCAGGAAAGCAGCCTGATGGAAATCGTAAAGCTCATCGGCGGAGATATGCTGCCCGATGACCAAAAGCTGATTCTTGAAATAGCAAAGGTCATCCGCATTGGTTTCCTTCAGCAAAACGCATTTCATAAAGAGGATACCTGTGTCCCCATGGAAAAACAGTTTTTAATGATGGATTTAATCCTGTATCTATATAAGAAATCACGTTCCCTGATCTCCATGGGAATGCCTATGTCTGTATTAAGGGAGGATCCCATTTTCGATAAGATTATTTCCTTAAAATACGACGTCCCCAATGACCGGCTGGATTTATTTGATGACTATAAAAAGCAGGTTGATGCCTTTTATGATTCCGTCATTGAACGAAACGCTTAGAAAGGAGGCAGATTATGGCAATCGAATATTTAGGCTTAAGTGCCATCAACGGCCCCCTGGTCGTATTGGAAGGCGTCCAGAATGCTGCTTTTGATGAAATTGTGGAAATGACCGTGGCCGGCAAGACAAAAAAGCTTGGAAGAATTATTGAGGTATATGAGGATAAGGCCATCATTCAGGTATTTGAGGGCACCGATGGACTGGCACTAAGAAATGTACACACCCGGCTTACGGGAAGGCCGATGGAGCTTTCCGTATCCGAAGATATGCTTGGACGTACCTTTAATGGAATCGGCGTTCCCATCGACGGACTTGGTGATATCGGCTCCGACCATTTACTTGATATCAATGGAAAGCCTTTAAATCCCGTAACCCGAGAATATCCCAGAGACTATATCCGTACCGGAATCTCGGCCATTGATGGACTGATGACCTTAATCCGGGGGCAGAAGCTTCCGATTTTCTCCGGTAATGGTCTTCCCCACGATGAACTGGCGGCTCAGATCGTTCAGCAGGCATCCTTAGGTGATGATGCGGATTCCAGCGAAAAATTCGCAGTCGTTTTTGCGGCTATGGGTGTAAAATACGACGTGGCTGATTTCTTCCGCAGAACCTTTGAGGAGAGCGGTGTTTCCGACCACGTTGCCATGTTCATCAACCTGGCCAATGACCCTGTGGTGGAGCGTCTCATTACTCCAAAGGTGGCTTTGACGCTTGCAGAGTATCTGGCTTTTGAACGAGGCATGCATATTCTTGTTATTTTGACAGATATGACCGCTTATGCAGAAGCCCTCCGTGAGGTCTCTTCCTCAAAAGGTGAGATTCCTTCCAGAAAAGGGTATCCAGGCTATCTATACAGTGATCTTGCATCGATTTACGAGAGAGCAGGCATTGTAAAGGGAAGACATGGATCAGTTACACAGATTCCAATCCTAACCATGCCAAACGATGATATCACTCACCCCATTCCCGACTTAACCGGATATATAACGGAGGGACAGATTGTTCTCGACCGCAGCCTTTACGGCCAGTCCGTATATCCACCCATTAACGTACTGCCCTCTTTAAGCCGTCTGATGAAGGATGGAATCGGAGAAGGCTTTACAAGAGCCGACCATCAGGGCGTGGCAAACCAGCTCTTCTCCTGCTATGCAAAGGTTGGAGACGCAAGAGCGCTGGCTTCCGTTATTGGTGAAGATGAACTCTCTCCCATTGATAAAAAATATCTGATCTTTGGTAAGGAGTTTGAAAACCGCTTTGTGGGACAGGGTGACCACACCAACCGAAACATATTAGAGACTCTTACCATTGGCTGGGAGCTTTTAGGACTTCTTCCTCGCGGAGAGTTAGACCGTGTGGATACAAAGGTCCTGGATCAATATTACAAGGAAACTGCCCCGGAAGCTTTGAATGAATAGGAGGGAATTTCATGAATCCCAATACATTTCCCACCAAGGGAAATCTAATTCTAGCTAAAAACTCTCTCGCTCTGGCCAGACAGGGCTATGAGTTGATGGATAAAAAGCGGAATATCCTGATCAAAGAGCTGATGGAGCTGATCGACGAGGCAAGGGGAATTCAGTCTGAAATCGACGTGACCTTTACCTCCGCCTATAAAGCACTGCAAAAGGCGAACATCGAGCTGGGAATTGATTACGTGAAGGACATTGCCATGGCTGTTCCTGTGGATGACACCGTTCGCATTAAGACCAGAAGCATTATGGGAACAGAGATTCCTCTTGTGGAACACGAAGGCAGGCCCTTAAATCTGACCTATGCCTACTACAGCACCAGGGAATCCCTTGATGAAGCCCGCTCTAAGTTTGAAAAGGTGAAGGAGCTGACCTTAAAGCTCTCTTCCGTGGAAAACTCCGCTTACCGTCTGGCAAACAGCATCAAGCGAACCCAGAAACGGGCAAATGCACTGAAAAATATTACCATCCCCCGCTACGAATCACTGACAAAAAGCATATCAAACTCCCTGGAGGAAAAAGACAGGGAGGAATTTACAAGGCTTAAGGTGATTAAACGAACGAAAAAAAGCGGAAATTAAAAGAATGCGTCTTGATCCGGCTAACAGCCATTTCAAGACGCATTTTTATCCTTCTATACGAAATCTTTTTTCCGCTCTCAAACTCTCTTTTCCTAATATCCATACTCCCCTTCCACAAAGATGACCTTGATTCTCTCCTCTGTGAACTGCCCCGCGATCAAAACAAAATCATTGCATATCCTGTTTTTATGACTGCAATCAATGCAGCGGTCCAAGACAGTACACGGGGTTCCCTTATTCAGCCGTTTGGCATCTAATGTGGCTGCAATCTGTCTGGTTCGCTTAATGGCTTCCTCCGTGTCTTTTACCAGCTTATTAGTGCCCACTACCACAAGGACCTGATCCGGCCCATAAAGCATGGGTGCCACCCGGCTGCCGTTGCCGTCTATATTAAACAGCTTTCCATCCATGGTAACTGCATTGGTTCCGGTTATAAACGTATCAGCCAAGAAATTTTTTCGATATAGTTCCCGCTTTTTTTCTTTTGTCAGCGATGGCTCATATTTATCTAAGAATACAAGATCTCGTCTTCTAAGCTCATCAAGTACTCCAAGTTCTTCTAAGGTAACAGAATCTCCGCAGCCTACTGTGGTATGATCAGGAATAAATGTATTTAAAAGCGTGAACAGCTCTTCTTTATCCGCTGCAAAGTATGCGCCAATACGATGTTTTTTAAGAGATTCCATTGCTGCTTTCAGCTCTGGATTATCTTGATTGTCCTTCGTAGTATTACCATTCATAGTTGCCTCCTATTAGCTGTACGGTGTTATTTTCTTATTTCCTATAATTTAACATAGAATAGAAGCAAAGAAAAGAATAAAAGGAACCTGTCCCTTGACTGTTGACAAAAATTATCCGTTTATGGTATGATAGTAAAACACTTGAGGGAGTAGTTTGCGCAGTTTATCTGCGTGCCAAGTCAACATACTGGCCGTTTTACGGTCTGGCTTGTCTTAATAAACGAGACTCATGTATAGCACTGGGCTATACATGGTCTATTTTTTTTGACTCATGCGTAGCTGGTCTATGCATGAGTTTTTGTTATATATAAACAAATTAAGGAGAGAACTGCATTGAAAGAATTTCAGGAGAACACACGTGATTTACTGGAGCGATTAAGCACCGACGGGTCAGTCGGTCTAGGCACCGGACAGGTGGAAGCTCAGAGGGAACGATACGGAAGCAATACGCTGACAAAGGAAAAGCCTGAATCTTTGTTAAAGCGAATTGCAGAAGCCGCCAGCGAGCCAATGATTCTTATGCTCATTATGGCTGGTGTCATTGCCCTTATTGTAAACATCATAAGAGCCACTACCGGCTCAGAGGCAGACTTTTTAGAGTGTCTGGGAATCTTTGCCGCCATCTTCCTTTCCGTATTGATTACGGTCATTATGGAAGGCAAGAGTGCCAAAGCCTTTGAAGCTTTATCAAAAATCAGTGATGACACCATGATTAAGGTCATCAGAGACGGAAACACGGTGCTGCTCAGCCAAAAAGACATCGTTGTGGGAGATATTGTCCTTATAGCTACCGGCGACCGGGTTCCGGCTGACGGAAGACTTCTTCAAAGCTCCGGACTGGCTTCTGATGAATCAGCACTGACTGGAGAAAGCCTGCCAGCAAAAAAAGACGCACAGCTTCTGATTCCAGACGAAAAGACACCTCTTGCAGAACGGGCCAATATGGTTTATTCCGGCAACTATATTACCAGCGGATACGGAAAAATGGTAGTAACAGCCGTTGGAGACCACACAGAATTTGGAAACATAGCAAGGGAACTGACCAATGTAGAGCGTGCCAGCACACCTCTTCAGGAAAAGCTTGCAAGGCTGGGAAAAACCATTACCATACTTGGTATCATTGCTGCTGCCATTGTATTTGTATCCGAGCTTATTTCCTTTTCCCTCTCCGGCGGTCTTACTCTTGAGGCAGTTCTTGATGCCTTTGTTACCAGCATTGTACTGATTGTAGCCGCCGTACCAGAAGGACTTCCCACCATTGTAGCGGTATCCTTATCCATCAATATCATTAAGCTTTCAAAGCAAAATGCTCTGGTTAAAAAGATGATTGCATCTGAAACCGTAGGCTGTATCAATGTCATCTGTTCCGACAAGACAGGTACACTGACAGAGAACAAGATGACTGTTTCCGCTTTTTATGACGGAGAATGGAAGGAAAAGACCGGGGATCTTCATTCTGACTGGCTGGTACACAATATCTGTTTGAATACCACTGCAGATATTTCCCCTGACGGCTCCTTTATTGGGAATCCTACGGAATGTGCCATGTTAAGCTTTTACCAGAATTCCAAGGCACATAAAATAAGCGGAAAATCTTATAAGGAAGAACGCTCCGATCATGATGTTCTTCATGCCTTTCCATTTTCCTCAGAGCTTAAGCATATGACCACCATCAGTAAGGTGGACGGAAAGATCATCTCCTACGTAAAGGGCAGTCCGGAATGCGTATTTTCCATGTGCTCTCTTTCCGATGACAAGCGTTCTCAAATTGAAGCTTACATTGTAAAGGCCCAGGAAAGGGCGATGCGTGTCATTGCCTTCGCACATAAAGAACTGATGGAAATGAAGGATTATGAAGACGAGCTCCATCATAATGCCATGGAAAAAGACATGGTCTTTGACGGATTTGTTGCCATCTCCGATCCTCTCCGAGCTGATGTTTACGATGCAGTCAAGCATTGCCGCATGGCTGGCGTTGATTTAAAGATCCTTACAGGAGACAATATTATTACTGCTACTGCCATTGCAAATGAGCTTCATATCCTGGATAATGGACGCCTTGCTGTGGAGGCAAGTGAAATAGCAGATATTAGTGACGAAGAACTCCTTCAAATGCTTCCTAAGATCAGTGTCATTGCAAGAAGTACTCCTTCCACCAAGATGCGTGTGGTAAAGCTGTTAAAATCCCAGAACAATGTAGTAGCCGTTACCGGAGATGGAATTAACGATGCTCCGGCCCTTAAAAATGCGGACGTAGGAATTGCCATGGGTATTTCCGGAACTGAAGTCTCAAAAGAAGCCAGTGATATCGTTCTCCTTGATGACTCCTTCTCTACCATCGTAAAAGCGATAGCCTGGGGACGCGGTATTTATGAGAACTTTAAGCGTTTCATTCAGTTTCAGCTTACCGTTAATGTCTCTTCCGTTATTGTGGTGTTTACCTCCATCATCTTAGGGTTCAAAGCGCCATTTACCGCCCTTCAGCTGTTATGGATCAACATCATTATGGACGGACCTCCAGCTCTTACCCTTGGTCTTGAGCCGATTTATGACGATCTTATGAACCGACCTCCTACTGGAAGAAGCGATAACATTATATCAAAGACCATGTTCTTAAGAATCGGACTTACAGGGCTTTATATCTCAGTTATTTTCTTATGCCAATATATGTTCAACTTCTTAGGCGCTACGGATCAGGAAATGACCACCGTTCTCTTTACCCTGTTTGCATTGTTCCAGTTATTCAATGCTTTCAACTGCAGAGAGCTTCATGCTACCAGCATCTTTAAACACATTTTAAAGAACCGGATTATGCTTTTAGTCATCTCCATCACCTTCCTCTTGCAGATCCTCATCATACAGTTTGCAGGCGCATTTTTTGGAACGGTACCCCTTGGAATCATCATGTGGCTTAAGATATTTGGTCTTAGCTTCAGCGTTATTATCATATCGGAAGTAGTAAAACTGCTGATCCGACGCAAATAAAGAAAAGCCAGAAACTGGATTGCCTTTTGGGCAGTCCAGTCTCTGGCTTTTTATTCTTCAATTTTTCTAAACTATAGAAGTAGAGAAAAGGGAAATACCAGAATAAGAGCTGGTAATATATTTAATACTCTGGTTTTTTTGATATTTGAAATTTTAAGCCCTACTGCCAGGGTAATGATTCCTCCGCAGGCCTTAAAATTAGATATCATGAGGTCGCTGGTAAAAGGCAGAATATAGGTGCCCCCGAAAAACAATAACATTCCAATTGCAAATTGGGGAATGGCAATAAATCCAACTAAAAAACCGGCTGTGGTTCCAAAAATAATGGCGGTAAAAAAGTCCATCACAGACTTCGCGTAAAGGATAGAATAATCTCCGGTCATGGCATAATTCATTGTCCCGAAAATCCCGGTGCCGCTAAAGCAAAACAAGATAATAAGACTGATTATGATTTCCATCTGCTCCTCACTCATATCCATTGGAAGCTTTCCCTCCAGCTTTTTTAAGCCGGCTAGCAGGTTTTCTTCCAGTCCAAGCAGCTCACCAAGAACGGTTCCTACGATGATTGCCAGAACAACTGCAGCCAGACTTTGCAGCCTGATAATCAAATATACCCCCATGGAAATGGCCGAAAGGCCAAAAATATTAGGAAGAGCTTCTGATAGCTTCTTTGGGAAATGGCTTTTTAAAAATGCCCCCAGTATCCCTCCTACAAATACAGTCATACAGTTAATAATTACTCCTTGCGGCATATTTTTATCTCCTTAATCAATCATCGTGTTGTCATCAAGTTGTCATGAATCTGTGAAAAAATCTGAAGAAATTCCTTTCTCTTTTCCTCGGAAAGCTCTTTAAAGGTCTCTTCCTCTATTCTAAGGAAGATTTCTTCCACCTGTTTTTGCAGCATACGTCCCTTCTCCGTCATAAATACATGAAAGGAACGGCGGTTGCCATTGAGCCGTTTTCTTATAATAAGGCCCTTGGCCTCCATGCCATTTAGAACACTTGTCACAGTTGCTGCCTCCAGATAGCAGGCAGCCGCAATCTCCTTTTGGGTTGAACCATCACAATCCTTTAAGTAGTCTAAGACCTTCGGCTGCCCTGGGGTTAATTCCGTATCCTTTAACGCATCCATCAGCTTTTTTTGATATATGGAATGACCTGCCATCAGCAGATAATGAAATGCAGCCATATGATCACCTCCATTTTATAATTAGATTTCTAATTGTTTCACATCTAACTATTTTATTTCTTATATACTAAAATGTCAAGCAAGGAATAAAAGCCATGGCAAAGGTCTCTTTTTCATGAACGGGCATATTGACAAACATCCTTCAAAATCATATACTTTCCTTAATTTCTATAACGGAAGAAGTGCGGAGGTATTCATGAAAGTAGAACTTTCCTTTTTTTTCTTTGTGGAAGCGGTGGGCACCATTGCCTTTGCTTCTTCTGGTGCCATGGTTGCTATAAAAAAGCAGCTGGACTTATTAGGCGTCATTGTTCTGGGAGTCACAACTGCCGTAGGCGGCGGTATGTTACGGGATATTATCATTGGGAATGTACCTCCCGCCCTATTTAAGGACCCTATTTATGTATTACTTGCCTTTTTTACGGTAATGATTCTATTTACTATTGTAAGGCTCAATCAAAGGATTCTGGACGGACATTCCATAGAGAATTATGAAAAGGTCATGAATATTTTTGATGCGGTGGGACTAGGTGCCTTTACTGTGGTAGGGATTGATACTGCCATCCTTTCCGGCTATGGAAAATACCACTTTCTCATCATCTTTTTAGGGGTGATTACGGGAGTTGGAGGAGGTATCTTAAGGGATATCATGGCAGGCCAGACTCCTTATGTCCTTAGAAAGCACATCTACGCCAGTGCTTCCATAGCAGGAGCCATACTTTATGCGGTACTTCTTGGTCATATGAATGGCAATGCAGCCATGCTTTGCGGGGCCTGTACCGTTATATTAATCCGCCTGCTAGCTACAAAATACTGCTGGAACCTGCCAACGGCTACAAAAAAAATGTATGATAGGAAAGGAGAAGACTCATGAATCGGATGCTACAATATGCACTTGGAATTATTTTTTCCTTCTGCCTCATGATCGTTCTTTTATTTACCTCAGTGGAAGCTGCGGTATACTGGATTCCCGGCTATTTTCAAAAGGAGTATGCCAAATATAACGTAACAGAAGCAGTGTCTATGAATATGGAGGACCTTTTGGATGTGACGGACCAGATGATGGCTTATCTAAAGGGAAAGCGGGACAACCTTCACGTACCCACCACCATGGGAGGCGTGGAGCGGGAGTTTTTTAATGCCAGAGAAATTGCTCATATGGAAGATGTAAGAGGTCTTTTTCTTGGCGGAATCGCCATGCGAAGGGGCTGTATCATGATCATGGCCTTATGCCTGACTCTGCTATTTCTATTGAAAACAAAATTTAAGAATACCTTTCCAAGGGCCGTTCTTTGGGGAAGCGGTCTCTTCCTTTTAGGATCCGCTGCCACGGCTTTCATTATCTCTACGGACTTTAACCGGTACTTTATCCTGTTCCATGAGATGTTCTTTCACAATGATCTGTGGATGCTGGACCCTTCCACGGACATGCTGATTAATATCGTTCCGGAAGGCTTTTTCAGTGATACCGTTTTTCTGATTGGTTTCATCTTCTTCATGTCTATCCTCTTTGTTATCGGAATTTGTCTATTTTTGATACACAAATACGGGAAAAATGCCGATTAATCTTTACTTGTTACCCTAAATAACCTATACTGTATGGTGGAGAATTGTTTGACACTGAATCTGAATTAATGGAGAGATTATCCAATATGACTCAAATTACAAAAAGGTTATCCGTATGTTTCCTCTGTCTGCTCCTGTTTGTCTTCTCGTTTCATGGGACCGTTTTGGCGGCGGCTGAGTGGCCGTCCAACGTTTCCGTAAATGCGCAGGGAGCCATCCTCATGGACGCAGACACCGGGACCGTTCTTTGGGGACAGAACATACACAACCAATATTACCCGGCCAGTATTACCAAGGTCATGACTGCGCTTTTGGTCATTGAGAACTGTAATATGGACGATATGGTCACCTTTTCCCATAATGCAGTCTTTAATGTAGAATCGGGAAGCAGCAATGCTGGAATCAACGAAGGGGACAAGCTGTCTGTGAAGGATTGTCTGTACGCTCTTTTGTTAAAGTCAGCCAATGAAGCTGCCAATGCGCTGGCTGAGCATGTGGCAGGAAGCACGGAAGCATTTGCTGATATGATGAATGCCAGGGCAAAGGAACTTGGATGCACCAATACCCATTTTGCCAATCCAAGCGGTTTAAATAACCCAGAGCATTACACTTCACCCTACGATATGGCCCTCATTGCCAGAGCAGCCTTTAACAATCCGGTATTTGAAGAGATTGACTCTACCACCTATTATAAGCTTCCCCCCAATTCCATCAACAAGGAGGGGCTTACCATCTACCCGGGACATAGGATGATGAGAAAGTCAAATCCTTATTATTATCCTGGCATCGTAGGCGGAAAAACAGGTTATACCACTCTGGCTGGCAACACCCTGATTACCTGCGCGGAAAAAAACGGTATGAAGCTCATTACAGTCATTTTAAAAGGCTCCACACCGGCTTACTGGTCTGATACTAAGAATCTGCTGGATTTTGGTTTTGAGAATTTCGTGTCCTTAAAGGCTGCGGACTATGAAAAGACCTACAGCTCCATCACAAACGATTTAAGCTTCAGCGGATTGTCCATGAAACGGCCAGAGGCCCTCATTCTGGATCCAGGCAGCCGTATCATTCTTCCAAAAACAGCCAGCTTCACCGATGCCAAACCGGAATTGAGCTATGATATTTCAGCCGGTGATCCAGAAGGTGCCATAGCGAAGATCATATACCGCTACAGTGACCGGGTGGTTGGAAGTACATTTTTAGAAATCAACAGGGAACTGTTTAAAGCCTCTGAATCGAAGCCAGCCGTTCCTGAAAAAACGGCAAAACAGGAAAAGGAAAAAGAACCTGCTACTGTTTCTGAATCCAGCAAAACCAGTGCAGGCGTTTCTGATGAATACAGGGAAAAAGCCTTAAAGCCCTTCCAGATTCCTCTTGCTGCATGGTTGATTTTAGGAGGCGTTGGGGTGATTGCCCTCATGGGAGGCATCATATCTTTAATCCTTTATAAGAAGCGGAGGGACGATGAGTTTTCTCTCCTTCGAAAGGAAGAACGTATGAAACGCCTTAAGGAATCCGGAATCTCAGCCGATGAATTTAACAGTATCCTGGAGCAGAGAAGAAGTTCCTATACTTCAAAACGAAAGGGCCGGCGGGGCGGTCGATTCAAATTCCGTTAGTTTGATCGGAGGGGACATGAGACAGTTAAAAAGACCTGCGAAATTAGAATTGGTACGGAATATTATGATAACAGTGGCCTTTCTATTAACAGCCACTGTTATCTCCTACCTGATTATGTTTTTCGGCGGGTTTACCAATAACATAGGCATGGTTTACATCATGGCAGTGGTTTTAATTTCCCGCTTCTCCAATGGATATATCCCTGGGCTGGCGGCATCTTTTATCAGTATCATTTGTGTGAATTACTTATTTACATACCCATATATGGAATTTAAGTTTTCCGGGATCGGTTATTCCATTACCTTTATCACACTGCTGGTGATTTCAACCATTACAAGCGCAACCACCACACATCTAAAGCAGCAGAGCCAGATATTAAGCGAAAGAGAAAAGCTGCTTATGGAAGCGGAAAAGGAAACCATGCGTGCCAATCTTCTAAGAGCCATTTCCCATGATTTAAGGACTCCTCTCACGGGAATCATTGGTGCCAGCAATGCTTATCTGGATAATAAGAGCAGTATGCCGGAAGAAGAGAAAACAAACCTGGTCTCCAATATAAAGGAAGATGCCAACTGGCTTCTTAACATGGTGGAGAATCTTTTAAGCGTTACCAGAATCCGGGATACGGGTGCCCATGTGACAAAGCATCTGGAACCTTTGGAAGAAGTTGTTTCAGAAGCGCTCCAGCGGTTTAGAAAAAGACTTCCAGGTGCCACGGTTCATGTGAGTATACCGGATGAGCTTGTCATGGTGCCCATGGATGCCACCTTGATTGAACAGGTCATTATCAATCTTTTGGAAAATGCAGTTTATCATTCCAATTCTACGGAGTCCATAGGCCTTAACGTCTCCGTAAAGGATGGGTACGCGTCCTTTGAAGTAAGCGACCAGGGAGTGGGACTTTCTGCGGATCGGATCTCCACTTTATTTGATGGCTATACTTCTTTGCCAAACAACAGCTATGATTCCCACAAGGGGATGGGAATCGGTTTGTCTATCTGCAAAACCATTGTAGCGGCTCATAATGGAACTATCGTTGCTTCCAATAAAGAGCACGGGGCTGTATTTACGTTTACATTACCACTAGGGGAGGATTTTTATGAGTAAGTTTACAATCGTCATGATCGAAGATGAAAAGAATATATGCAACTTTATAGAAAGTGCACTGGAACGGCAGGATTATAAAGTCAGTACTGCTTATAACGGAAGAGATGGACTGGCACTGATCAATTCTCTCTGTCCGGATGTAATCCTTTTGGATCTTGGACTTCCGGATCTGGATGGCATTGACATTATTAAAAGTGTACGAAGCTGGACTACCATTCCAATCATCGTAATATCCGCAAGGACACAGGAGCAGGAAAAGGTAGCAGCTCTTGATTTCGGCGCTGACGATTACATTACGAAACCCTTTGGTACCAGTGAGCTCTTAGCCCGAATCCGCACCGCACTGCGCCACGGAAAGCCTACGGTAAAGGCAATCGACGGCTGTGTGGTACAGACCCCTTACCGATGTGAGGGCCTGTATATTGATTTCGCAAAACGCCTTGTTACGCTAAATGATCACAAGATTCATCTGACTCAGATCGAATACAAGCTGGTGTCTCTCCTTGCGGAAAACTCCGGAAAGGTTCTGACCTATGACTATATCATCAGCCATATCTGGGGACCGTATGCGGATAACAACAATCAGATCCTCAGGGTAAATATGGCTCATATCCGCCGTAAGATCGAAGCCAATCCGGCAGAACCCAAATATATTTTCACAGAAATAGGAGTTGGCTACCGGATGAAGGAAAGTGAAATCTAAGAGAGGGGCAGTGCCCCCTTCTTTTTATTCTGCTTGCGCACCTTGGTTTTCTCCACCCGTTTTTTTCTTGCTTCTTCTTTTTTTTCGTAAATCTCACCAATCTCGTCTTCCCTGACAAGCTTCATGGTTTTTACCACATAGACCTGACCATCCTCGCTCCGTCTCATGCGGATCTTTCCCTTTACATTTCCATGTACCGGGCAACAACCCAGAGCCGTATAGAATTTCTGGTTAACGGAAAACCACCGGATCTTTTTACGAAGCATCCGGTTGCATTTACAGCAGAGTAAATCCGTAACTGTTTTATCTGCAATGGCATCAAGCTTTGTGGGAAATGGCCTTGAGATGTATTTGGAATACTCCGGAAATACAAGATATACCTCTTCTTCCGGACTCTCAGGAAGCCGGTAATAGTCCGTAGACCAGTATTCTTTTACCTTTTCAAACTCCATACTCTGCATGATACGTCCCGTATAATGGGCATCATCGAGCGCCCGGTGAAAAGGCCTCTCTTCCATCATTCCCGACTCAAAAACCGCTATATCAAGAGACTGGCGGTCCTTTCCATCCCCATGAAGCAGGCTGTATAGCTTTTGTACATCATAGTAAAGCAGAGGCTTTTTAAATGGATTGGTAAGTCCGTAATAGGTGAGATTTCTTTGCAGCTCTGTTAAATCCATGGAACCCCAGGTGCAAAAAACAGCCCCTTCGCCCCACCATTCTGCAAATTCTTCAAACGCCGTTACAAAGTCCATACCCTCTTCCATCAAAAGCTTCTCATCCATATGAGTCACTTCTAAAATCTTCTCGTGAAGCTCCTTATAGACCTTAGGCTTTATCAGTCTTCTGAATTCCCCTACCTCTTCCAGAGATTCATTCAGCTTTACTGCCCCGATTTCTATGATCTCAAAGGGAAAATTCTCTATGGTATCTTCCTTCCCCCCGGCACTCTGGTTCCATTCCAGATCCAGCACAATATAATTCTTCATATTTTAGTCCTTTATTCAATCAGTCTGTTTAGCTTCTCCTTCATGGCCTGTCTGCGCTCACTGCTTTCCGTTTCATCCTTATACCAGACTCCGTCCTGCTGTTTCAGGATGTCTCCTTCTTTTACCCCACTGGGAAGCTCTGATGCCATCAGCTTCACCAGATCCCCATTCTCGTCCTCACAGACTGCCATATTGCCGTTTATTCGGTCTATGGTATATTTCATAGCTATTCCCCTTTCTGCCCCCACAACTAAGGCTTACAGCTTTTACAGGGCTCATAGCCCATTTGGATCAGCTCATCCCTTGTTTCTTCCGATATCTTTTTATTATCTGCTTTTATGGAAGCTGCCAGACTGCAGTCTGGGAGATGAAATTTCTTTGTATTGGTATTTATCACGTACTCCCCTGTCTGGGAAGCGTTTTTTTCATTCTCTGTATGGGAAACGTTTTCATCCTTTATATTCTGCCCCGGAAATGTAACCTTTGATCCATCACTGACCGCAACTATGGTTCCGGACTGATCCGTTCTGAAAGCTTTAATATTTCGCTTTTTTAAGGCTTCCAGGGTTTCTTTATGAGGATGACCGTAATCATTGTTTTTTCCGCAGGAAATTACTGCATATTCCGGGTTCACCCGGTCCAGAAACTGACCTGATGAAGAAGTAGAGCTGCCGTGGTGGGAAAGCTTTAGCACATCCGCTTTCAGGGAAAGGCCGTTTGCCATCATATCTTCTTCTGCACCTTTTTCTGCATCGCCGCAAAGAACAAAGCTGTTTGAGCCGTAATCAAGACGGATTCCCACAGACCAGTTATTTAAATCATCTCCATAATCCCTGTCAGGCCCAAGAATCTGAAAAGAAGCTCCTCCTAATTCATAAACCGCTCCAGGTTCTGGAAGAGTTATTTTCAGTTTTTTCTCTTCGATGGTATCGAGTAAATGTTCATACAGCTTGGTGGTATGCGCTTTTTGGGGCATAATTATTTTTTCAACTGGAAAGGCGCGGATCACTGTCTCTAATCCACCGATATGATCGGAGTGAGGGTGAGTTCCAATGACGTAATCAAGCGTTTCTACTCCCTGATTCTTTAAGTAGGAAACTACCGTCTGACCCTGGTCCCGCTCTCCTGCATCAATCAGCATATAGTGACCATCTTTCTCAATGAGAGCGCTGTCACCCTGCCCCACGTCAATAAAATGTACCTTTAAATCTGAGCCGCTTCGCTGCCCGCTAGTAACGCTTTTGTCTGCTCCGGTAGATACTTCCATTCCGGCACAGCCAGTGATCATTAAGCTGATCATCATGATTACAGCCAGAAGCACACGTTTGTAAAATTTTCCTGCCATCTTTTCTGTCATTCCCATCTGCTCCTTCGTGCTATTATATGATAGAATCATTCATCCTACAAGTATTTTTCAGAGGAACACCAGTTCCTTATCAGTCAAAAAGACGGACTGCAATTTATGCAGCCCCTTCTTGTTTCAATCAAATCTTAAGAAATTCTCGCACCGTCAGCTCCCACTTTAGCACCGTCAGGCGTGGTTGTGCTGGTCACCATGGCTCCGCTTTTAGGATCACAGTAATACTGCTTACCATTCCAGGAGATCCAGCCGGTTGTCATGTATCCTTTTTCGTTGAAATAATACCACGTTCCATTGATTCGCTCCCACTGATTCACCGGATAACCGCCGGTATCATAGGTGAACCACCAGCCGTTCTGATTCTGACTCCAGTCACCATGGGCACCCGAAGCATTATAGTTTTTCTCCGCAGTCGCTGAATCAATATATTTAGAAGAGGATTCCACCCATTCCCCCTTTTGCTCTGGACTAATATCACTTACCGGGCGTACCTGATACGTATAACTACCCGCTTTTCCCATGGCATAGGTGAAATCAAAGCTGTTCCCCTTTGTGTTGACGGTATCACTGACGCTTTTCCCATCCCGGTAGAGATTTACTTCATAGCTCCCGGTTCCCCCTGTCTTTGACCAGGAGGCAAGATTGCCGTTCCCCCACTCTGCGCTTGTAATGGTCTGGGAATACTCCCCCACCTTTGGAAGATCAATGGTTACCGTAAGAGTACGGCTTAAATCTTCCCTCCTCTGCTTTACATAGGTACCGCCAGTTACAAGAACGCCTTTTTCATCTGTAGCAAAATAGTAGCCTTCGTCTGCATAAAGCTTGACCTCCATCTTGGGTACGTCTCCCTCGTACCACTGAAATCCATCATTGATGAACTCTAAGTCTCCAACGCCTACCCGGCTGTTGTTTACGGTGACCTCCGCCTCCTGTTTGGATATGGAGTCTCCAGGCTTGATCTGGGCTGTTACCGTCATTTTTACTTCCATGATTTTCTTTCTGGAAGCTGCCATAGCAGGCATAGAACATAAGCCTGACGCCAAAACTGCAGCAAGAACTGCTGATAACAACTTTTTACCGTTCATAAATATCCTCTTCTTTCTTAACGCGTATTCATACTGCTTCTATTATAGCTCATTTTAGAATATTTGGGAACTTTAAGGCTAAATTTATACATAAGCTTAAGATGTTTTCATTTTTTCTCTAGGAATCCGTTACTTAATATGCTATCATTATGTAATAAAAGGGTATAAATGTTACCAAATGGTCTCTTGAAGTCTCCCAGATCTTTATACTAGTTTTTCAACATATTTTACGTAAGACAAGGAGTTTTTTTAGTTATGCACTGTTATACCACATTTGAAGAAACTAATCCACAATGCAGCAAAAAGCATTCCACATTCGGATTTACCTCAAAATCTGTTTTGATTCCAACACGAAGAGGAGGTGCCGAATACTATGAATGCTGAAATCGCGTTTTTCAAGGGGTCTAAGATAGCTGAAACAGGACTGGAAGAAGATGAAAAGCAGTTTCTTGAATTTTTAGTCGGCTTAATCTACAAGACAAAGGAAGAATGTCCCAAAGCTTTATTTATACTTCCAGACAGTCAGGCTCTTTTAAAGCCTTATTACTGGAACGGCATGGGGCGCATCAGCAGTCTGGAAGCCATAGAGGCGGTGGGTACCTGCTGGGATCTTACCTGTTCTGTTACCAAAAGCTTAAAAGCCTTTGATGCCTCCGGAGGACACAGAGAAAAGCTCAGGCTCTGCGCCATGTTCTACCCGGAAAAGATAACCCTGACAAAATTTCTGCAGCAATGCCAGAGACTGATAAAAGAAAATATTTCATTCTCTGTAGGCACACCCGGTGACCCTGAAAACCTGGAAGCGATCCGCCAGCTTCGAAGCCGCCTGTCCATGGAAATCCATGTATTCATTGAATCCTTAGAGGGATTTGGAATCATCTATTCCCAGGAGGAAGAACTCTCCTTTCGCTCCATTGACCCCTATTTTAAAGTGAAAGGCTCCAAAAATTTTGAGCAGCGATTTAAAGAACAAGGTATGGAGATGAATGAGGAACCTTGTGAGATTTTTGGAAAATTTCCCTTGTTTCGTATTCCGAAACGGATTCGGGCCTTTTTTATACCAGGGGATGAGATACCAGTTTCTGAATTTGAACAGGAAGATTCCAACTATCTTATAAAGCTTAAGGAGCTTAAGGAGTCAGCTCCTCTTTATCTCATTACCTCTCAGCCATATAAGGAAGCAGCCAGGAATTTTACCTTTCTTTTCCCACTGCTTTCCGGTGGTATTTTTGCCGGTGGTTCCCACATTCTTTCCATCAAGAAAGGCCGGCTTCCACGGAGGGAACAATATGTTTCTATGGACCCGGATCTCTTAACGTTCTTAAAAGAAAAACAGGCGGAATACGGCTGTCAGATAAGAATCTTAGAGCACGAAGACATGATTTACCGTCTTACCATGGAGAAACCTTTCAGCCGCGTCTGGAGAGATGCAGAGCAGGAAGCTTTTGCTGCCGAAATACCAAAAGAGAGCTTTCGCTGTTATGTGGAGCAAAACTGTTTTCATATCGTATCCGCTAATGCCGATACGGAGCGAGGCATAGCACTCATTCGCCAATGGTTTACCATAAGCTCAGAAGATTATGATATTTTATCAGATCTATAACACGAAAAAAGCAAAGGAGCACCCCCACTGCCCCTTTGCTTTTTCTATATTCTTAACAATTTCCTTTTGCAAAATCTGCAAGAACCTTATTGAATTCATCCTTCTGATCATAAAAAGATGCATGACCGCTGAACTCAAAAGGCAGTAAAGTGGAACTTTTGATATACTGATTTTGAATCTCACCTAATTCAAAGGGAACCACCTTATCATGAATTCCATGAATGATTAAAGTTGGAACCGTAATTTCATTTAAATCCTGAAACAGAACTTCCTCAATCCATGTCTTTTCAATCGCTGCTGTAGCCCAGCCAGCTGCCTGAAGGCCAAGCTGAAAGAACCACTGTGAAAATGGATAGGTAATCAGCTTGAAAAAGAAAAGGTTACCAAAGCTGTTAAGCATGTTAGGACGGTCCTCATAAGTTTCCTGAATCATATTTAAGATAGTTTCCTTATCCGCTCCATAAGGAAAATCAGGACGTTTGATCAGACTGGGAGCCGCTGCTGCTGCCAAAACCAATCTGGAAACCCCATGTTGTTTATGTCTTGCCATATAACGGACGGCAATGGAACCTCCTGTAGAGTGTCCCACTAATGTAATATCCTTTAGTCCCAGTGCATCAATGACACATTTCACATCGTCTGCCAGTCGGTCGTAATCGTATCCGCAAAACGGCTTATCCGAATCTCCAAACCCTCTGGTATCAATTCCGATACACCGAAATCCCATGCATGGAAGCACATTAAACTGATACTCGAACAGTTTATGGCTTCCTGGCCAACCATGAAGGAACAAGATTGTATCCTTGCAGTCCGGGTTTAAATCTTCTACGTAAATATTTACATTGTCTTGTACCGTAACATAATATCCCATAATATCAATTCTCTATATCTTTTGGTTTATTCTATTCCTTCTAATCTTCCATGGTTCGCTTATTTGCAATAAAAAAAGGCCATCACATGAGGGACGGCCTTTTTTGACTGACGGCGGCTATTCTTACTCCATCTCATTTCAGCCTACAAAAAAGCCGAAACCCTGATATCAGGTTTCGGCTTCTCATTACGTTCCCGAGGTGATTTGAACACCCGGCCTACCGCTTAGGAGGCGGTCGCTCTATCCAGCTGAGCTACGGAAACATCCCTGTATCACAGCAGATGCTGCTACACAGTGCACTAATTATTATATTAACAATTGTCCTTTTCGTCAAGACATAACTTCTATTATTCTACTTTCTCCTTAAAATTCACGATGCCCTGCATCCAGATCTGTCCTTTAAACCGGCGACCGATCTCAGGAGTTCCCACCAGATCCTTTTTGGCGATTCCAACGTGGAAAATAAGATCGCTGCACTCTAAGGTAAAGTCATAGACCTCTTCCTCTGTAATCTTATTTTTCTTCTCATCAATCTTTATGATTTCGCCGATAATGGAGTACTGATCGCATTCCACACCGCAAGGCATAAAGCAGGAATCAATGATGGAATAAAGGTCTTCCTTCATAGCCCTTCTGGAAGCCTGAGAATATAGATCAATATCTTCTATGGTCAGGGTCTCCATGGCATCCTCATCCCCATTTTTTGCAGCCTCTAAAAGAGTGTTCCGGTCCTTGGCCGCAACCCTAGCCTTTTCTCTCTGTATCTCCGTTTTTTGAATGGGAAGAAGGATCTTTCCGCTGACGGACAGACCGGAAAGACACGTGTCCTTTGTATCCATGGAGTGATGATCTATCATACGCTCTCTGCATTCAAGGGAATTGTCTATATAAAAAATCAGGGATATACCAACTTTATATTCATCCAAAAGACCGGCATAAGTCTCCCGTTCCGTATGACGCTGTATGGAACAGGGCACGTTTGATGTCATGTCACTGGTTTTTAAATAAGGATAATAGTAGCTTCTGCAAAAATGACCTTCCCGGTCCATCTCTCCGAAAATGGCAATTCCCATTCCTGGTGCCACTTCCTTGCGAAGCTCACATAAATTGGATTCTTCGTCAATCTGAATCCGTTTTAAATCGGATAAGTCTTCACAGAGCTGATCCAGTAGTTTCTCTATGTCCCGGTCCTTCTCATAAAGGCTAAAACCAATGGTTCTTAAGAATTTGTGCATAGAATCATCACCTGCTTTCTGTTTTACTAAGATAATTTTCAGGAAAACAATAAGGCGAAGAACACTCCGCCTCAAGTCTTATCGCTTATTATATACCAAAACCATTCACATTGCCAGTAAAATTTTCTGGATGATGCCGGGATTTATACGATTCCCTGGGCCATCATGGCATCTACTACCTTTTCAAAGCCTGCGATATTGGCTCCAGCCACGTAATTTCCCTTTACGCCATAGCGTTCAGCGGCATCCGCAGCCTTCTGGTAAATGTTCACCATAATCTGATGAAGCTTTTCGTCCACCTCTTCAAAGGTCCAGGAAAGTCTCTGGCTGTTCTGAGACATCTCAAGGGCTGAGGTCGCAACACCACCGGCGTTGGCAGCCTTACCTGGCATGAAGTACATTTCATTTTCCAGGAAGAAATCTGTAGCTTCTCTGGTGGATGGCATGTTAGCTCCCTCTGCAACTGCAAAGCAGCCATTCTTCTTTAATGTCTTCGCATCCTCTAAGTCAAGCTCATTCTGCGTCGCACATGGAAGAGCGATGTCACAGGGGATGGTCCAGATGCCTTTTCCTTCTGTAAATACGGCAGTCTTAACCACATCCGTATATTCCTTAATGCGTCCTCTGCGTACTTCCTTGATTTCCTTTACCAGATCAAGGTTAATTCCGTCCTTATCGTAAATATATCCGCTGGAATCGCTTAAAGCAACCACTACCGCTCCCAGCTGCTCTGCCTTCTCTGCCGCATAGATCGCTACGTTTCCGGAACCGGAAATCACTACGCTTTTCCCCTTTAAATCTTTTCCGTTGTGCTTAAGCATCTCATCAAGGATGTAGACTAATCCGTATCCAGTTGCCTGTGTACGTACCAGGGAGCCGCCGTAGTTCAGTCCTTTTCCTGTGAGAACGCCTTCATATAGACCGGTCAGTCTCTTATACTGTCCGTAGAGGAAGCCGATCTCTCTTGCTCCTACGCCAATATCTCCGGCTGGGACATCCTGATCTGCTCCGATGTATTTGGATAATTCGGTCATGAAACTCTGGCAGAACGCCATGACCTCACGGTCAGATTTTCCTTTGGGATCAAAGTTGGAACCACCTTTTCCTCCTCCGATTGGAAGACCGGTTAAAGAATTTTTAAAAACCTGTTCAAAGCCCAAGAACTTTAAAATGCCCTGATTTACCGATGGATGAAGGCGCAGACCTCCTTTGTAGGGACCAATTGCACTGTTGAACTGAACCCGGTATCCTTTGTTTACCTGTACATTTCCCTGGTCATCAACCCACGGCACACGGAAGGATATGATTCTTTCCGGTTCAACAATACGCTCCAATAATCCCAGCTTACGATACTTCTCTTCATTGGCATCAATCACCAGTCTGAGAGAATCAAGTACCTCTTTTACCGCCTGATGGAATTCTGCCTCCCCTGGGTTCTGTTTCACGACTCTGTCATAGACCTCATCCACGTATGACATAATTTTCTTTCCTCCTTGGATTATTATATACTTCTACAGCTTAATAAAATGAAGCTTCCAAAAAAAGGCAAAAAGAGACCAGAACTCTCATAGTTCCGGCCCCTTTGCCTGTTCACTGCTTGAAAGAAATTATAGCAAGTTAATTTAATAAAGTCAAGAACAGGTTTTGCTTAATTATTCTCCTTTTCCTTTTTCTTTTTCGTAAGCGCTGCATAGAGAGCCAGCATAAATCCCGACAGGGTCACCATTACATTTCCTGCATTATTTTTACGTTCTCCTGTCTTTGGAAGCCTTGCAAGTGGTACATTTCCATCATCTACCTGTATGAGCTGATCTGCACTCTCATTGGTCGGAAGATTGGCCAGCGGCACGGGATCAGGCACAATGGTAACCGTTGGGCTGTTTGGGCCGGTTGGATTTGAACTGCCTCCATTGTCACTTCCGCCGCCGCTTATCCTCTCATCCTGAATGGAAATGGTGAAACGATTGATACCGTCTAAGGTTACAGGCGGTATGTTGTTGTTGATGTAGTAACCGGAAGGCGCCTTTGTTTCTATAAAGGTATAGGTATCCATTGGAAGCCGCTTTACCATAAACTGCCCGTCATCCCCCGTAACAATGGTTCCGGCAGCCGCTTTATCCGGTGTATAGCCGGAGAAGGATCCCTGATACAGCATGACATATCTGCCATCAGATGCCTTTAGCTGGAACTCAGCTCCCTTAAGCCTTAGATCTGCCAATACTGCATTGGTTTTGATTATGGTAATGGCTGACGGCATATTTTCCACTGGTCCTTCCGTCTTTGTTAACAGGCCGGAGGTGGTGTAGAGAACCTCTTTTTGGCTGCTTCCAATGGTAAACTCCCTGGTCCATGGCTGAGTCCCAAGAACATAACCATCCGGGGCTTTTGTTTCTGTCAGCCGATAGGTTCCGTAAGGCAGGTTCTCAATGGCTCCCTTTCCCTGAAGGGTGAAGGTAATGGTATTTCCCTTTACCCCGTTCTTATCCCAAACAGCTCCCTGAGACGCAGCCAGATTTCTGTAGCTGTCCCAGGCACCCGGCACCAGAGTTTCCAGACTGGTAAGGGTAAATTCTGCTCCATTAAGCCGGATTCCCTTTTCCTCGCTGTCTACCTTTTCAAGCTCCATTCTTCCGGTGCTGATCTGATTGGTCACAAACAGTTCTGACGACTTATCGCTGGATACGGAAACCTTTCCGTCCGGATTTTTTAACACGGTTATGGTTCCATCCTTATTCACCCGGATATAGAAGGGCTCCAAGGAATCGTACCGGTCTGTGGCAATTTCTTTTAACTGATAATCTCCATGCTTTAAGCCCAGCTTTATGATTCCGTCTTCCCCAGTGGTAAATATTCCGGTTCCTGAGTCATCGTCTGAATGGAACCGTTCTGCTCCAAACAGGGAAAGGATTCCCCCGTCTTCGTATTTTCCCGGTCCCAGAATGCGAAACTGCATTCCGCTGATGCTCCATCCCAGATTATCCACTTTCCTTAGCTGGATTTCAAATTCTGCCCGCTCATTTACAATGATATTGTTATTTCCTAAATCGGCTTCCCGTTTGGCATCTGACAGGGTAAAATCTATCTCTGTCTTTCCGCTTAAGCTTAAATAACCTTCCGGGGCTTTCTCCTCTTTCAAGGTATACGTTCCAAAAGGAAGCCCTTTTAAGGATACGTGACCGTCCACCGTTGTAAACTGCAGCTTACCTTCCCCTGCCGTTAAATCACTGATTCCCATAGAAAGAAGTTCATCCTGACTCTGTTTTTCTAAAATGGAGATAAAGTCATTCCACGCTCCCTCTACCTGGACTTTCTTTACCGTCACAGAGAACCGGGCTTCTTTTAGCTTCTCGCCAGTCTCTTTGTCTGTCTTATCAAATACAAGTGCTCCGGTACCGTAATGATTGATGATGAAATCATTTCCGTCTGAACGTACCGTGACTGCCTCACTGTCTTCCTTTAAGGTGACAGAATAGACGTTGTCACTTCGTTCATAGCCCGCCGGGGCGTCTTTCTCTGCTACATAATAGATGCCAAGGGGCAGCATATCTGATTCTCCGACTCCATCGGTTCCAGTGGTAATTGTACCTTTTAATGTTTTTAAATCCTGATCAGAGTAGATTTCAAAGACTGCTCCTGAAAGCTTCCTGTCATGGTCGTGGGCAGCCGTCTTTAACAGCCTGATTCTGGCCTCGCTCCTCACATCATATATCACCACTGTTTCCCGGTTGCCGGATGATAGTACCGTAATTTTTGTATCACCCGCCAGTGAATAATTGGCTGGGGCTTTTGTTTCCTTTAAGGTGTATTCTCCTGGTGGCAGACGCTTAATTGTGACCGTTCCGTCCTCTCCCGTAATAAAGCGAGTGGTGCTATCTTCATTTTCTCTTACACCAGCATAAGAAAGGGCTTCATTAAGGCTCACATAGGTTCCATCTTGTGTAACAAGGGTAAATTCTGCGCCAGAGAGAACTTTTTTCGTGACCTCATCCTGCTTTTCAATCTTTAATACATGAGGTTCATTTACAATTCCATCTTCCCCTGTCAGGCTTAAGCCCTCAGGGCTTTCCAGCTTAAATTCTCTTCTCCACTCCTTACCTGGTTCCAGAATATAGCCATCGGGTGCCTTTGTTTCCTGTAACGTGTAGCTTCCATAAGGAATCTGAGTCAGAGTTCCGGTTCCTTTTTTATCAGTGCCGGTCACCTGATAACGGATAAAGAGTCCGCCCTCGTCTTCCCCTGATATCACATGAGACACACCAAGACCTGTAATATGCTTTTGGTAGGTCTTAAATGCTCCCGGAATCAAGGAGGATCCCCTAAGCTCAAATTCTGCTCCAGCTACTGGCTGATGAGTTTCCCCATCCAGCTTTTCAATGATAAGAGGTGCTGTCTTTATGGTGTTTTCTACGGACAGGTTGATTTCCTTCTGCTTGGAATTTAGAAGGGTAAGCTCTTTTCTTATGTCAGAGCCCAGAATGGAAACGTCACCATTGGCAGCGATTCTCACATAGAAGGGTTCTATGGATTCATACCCCTCCTTGGTAAACTCCTTAATCTGATAATCTCCATAAGGAAGATTCCAGGTTATAAGCCCTTCCTGATTCGTTTCTTTCACCTCATATCCGGTGTTCGTACTATCCTTAATCACGAGACGGTCCCTGGAAAATGGAATAAAGGATTTACTCTCATACGTTCCAGGCCCTTCAATGGCAAAGGATATACCCTCTACCTGTTGGTTGCCTGTGTTATCAGTCTTTCGCAAGGTCAGACTGTAACCGGTCCTTGCATTGGTGATCTTGTTGTCAGAGATTTCAGGAAGTGTTACTTCCTGCCCATCTTTTGTAATCTTAAAGTCCAGATCTTTCACTTTCTTTGTGATGTCATAGCCTTCCGGTACCCGGGTTTCAGATAAGGTGTAGGAGCCATAAGGAATTCCTGTCAGGGAAACAGCTCCTGTCAGTGTTTCAAATTCCAGTCCCTGGTCTGTTTCCTCTGCCTTAGCCACTCCCATTGCATTCTGGCTTTCTATCACAGCGGCTGTAAATGCCTTCCAGGCAAATTCCGGCACGTCACCCTGCTTCTTTAACAGGAATGCGGCTCCCGGTAAACCTTTTCCAGTGGCCTCATCGATCTTATTAAAGGTGAGTGATCCATTTTTATAGGCATTCTTAACCGTAACAACGCTGGGAATCGGGTTCTCCTCTGTCTTAAATTCCTTGCTTCTAAGAACCCATGCTTTCTGATTCGCTACCTGATAGGATTTCATAAGCTCCATATCAGGAGATGTGGCACGCTCCTTCTCATACCCCTCAGGCACCCCATCTTCCGCAACGATGTAGTTTCGGTAATAGAATAAGTCTCCTGCCTGGAAGAGGGCTTCCTCGTCTTTTAAAGCCGTATTTCCTTCTGCTGCGGGAGCACCCAGCGCCTTCACATCTGTAATTCCGGTCCTTTCAAGCTCAGCCAGCTCTTCATTGGTAAATGGTCCGTAAACGCTAAAGTGCACGCCCTCCACTGGATTTCCATAGGAATCCGTCTTTTTCACCTTTACATTGCGGTATGGCACAAAGCCGATATCCTTGGTGGTATCATACTCCCCAGAGGTGGACCATAAGAAGAAGTCTTCGGATGTGTAACCCGCTTTTCCTTCCTTAAAATTGCTGTCAAGGCTCTCCGCGTAATTACTGCCGCCCTCCTTTAAGGATGAGGGCAGTCTGGATCTTCCAGCCTCTCCATTCTCTCCATTTGATGTCATAAATGGTTTTGATAGTTTTAATATCAGGTCTTCATAACCCGCCGGCATTGCGCCTGTGGTCACCCGAATCCTGTAGTGAGCCGGATCATCGCCCTTCAGCTTTGATACATTTAACGCCTGGTTTTGATACCAGCTGCTTTCTTCTGCCTGTGTAAATTGGGTTCCCAGGATTCCAAAGGGTTTGGCAGGAGTCAGTCCCCCAAAGGTAAATCTGGCATCTGAGCCTGCTGCCCCGGTCACCTCGTCGTCTCCGTTCTTACTGTACTTGATTATGGCTACATTAAAATAGCCAGATGTCAGTACGGGCAGAAGATCCGTAAGCAGATGATCCTTTTCAGGATTCTTATTTTGCAGTCCGCTGTTGTTTTCATCAATAAAGATACGGCCGGACACCTTTACATCTCCAGGCACTAAGAGCACCTGTGTGGCGTTGCTGTTTTGAATCTGTCCGGTTGCCTTCTCATTTCCAGTCGAACCGCCTTCTCTATAGCTGTAGGTAAGAGCAAAATCATTGACCGCATATCCATATGCAACTTCTTCCAGCTCTTTTGCCGCTTTATACGGTACCGTTGTTTTGTATACGATTACCAGGTTCTCCCCTGGGGCCAGGTAAAAGTCATTGTCAGTAATCTTTAACCGGAACGCAGATGGATCGCTGCTGCTGCCAGACCAGAAACCATTGCTATTGTCATTTATGACTCCATTTTTAGCTGTCTTCACCGTATTTTTATTGTCAAATGGTTCATTGGAATAAGACAGCTGGTAATTAAAGTCCTCAACCTTTCGTCCTGGATTGCTTTCATCCTTTTGATTTTCAATGGAAATGGACTGGATGTTTTCAAATTTCAGCCTGTAGTCACTCAAACGGTTATTGCTGTCTGCATTTAAATCTCCCTTGGCAGGAAGAATATCCATAAGCTGCAGCTTGGAAACGTAGTTGGTCGTGGAATCGTTGTTTATGGTCAAGCGGTATAATACAGAACCATCATTCGAAGAATCGCCGTCTCCATCAATGGTCTTTGCCGTTCTTCCTGCTGTGGTGCCTGACACAAATCTCGTATCTAAGTTACCTTTGACCTCCTTAAAAAGTCTGAGTCCTGTTCCAGTGCTCATGAAGTTCTCTGCAGAATCGGATACGTACCCATAAGAGCGGTATTTTTCATCTGGTAGGAGAACGCCCCCTGGTAAGTCAGCACTTGGCCACTGATCCCCTGAATTGGTTTCCACCATAAAGGAGGCACCTGTCTTATTTAAGGAAAATGGGGGCTGAAGCACATCACTGGTAACATAAAGCTTATTTAAAATATTCTTTCCATAGCTGACAATGTTTCCTGCCACCTTAGCCTGAACCTCTACGGTAACCCGTTCATTCTGCTTTAGCTCTCCGTTTAGAAGTATAAACAGGGTCTCCTGTCCGGTAAGGGCATCCACCTTTTTCACGGTCTTTTCAATGCCAACTCCGGAAGGCCCACTTACAATACGGACTGCCTTTAAGATTCGGTCTTCCCCTTCGGATTCCCCTGAAACAGTAACCCCTTCCGGTATATGGTCAATGAGTACCGGTTTTCTTAATGGGACGATGTCAGGATCATTGCTCTTTGTCACATTTTTCACGGTCAGGGTGTAGGTTAAAATGTCATTTGCCTGAACCTCTTTCATAGGAGTGACATTCTTCTCCGCGGTTATGACAGGTGCCTTGCTTTGGGTAATCGGAATGTTTACGAAAGAAGTCTGCTCTTTCTTTTTTATCTCCTGGCTCAATGTGCCTTTTCCATCCCATTCCCGGTAGCTCATCACTGCATCTGCCTGGTTATTGATATACTTGATCTCTTCCTTATAGCTGCCGTCAGACAGCTTTGCATCCTGCCGGAACAGTTTAGCCGTAACCTCCACACTTCCCGGTGTGAAATCCTGGCCCAGAAGGTATTTGTGGTCGGTTGAATTCTTTAAGGTATCATCCCGGTAGCTGATCTGGAAGGACTTCACATTCTTTCCGCTTACGGGACGGATGAGGGCGATTTCACCGTCGCCGGATACCTTTACGCTTTGTACGCTTCCCACCTGGCTGCCCTTAAAATCGTAGAAGGCTACATCTGCCATAATGGTGCCTGTTTTTCCTCCCTTAATCCGGTTCTGCTCCGTAGCTTTCCCCAGCTTTATGGAAGTTATGGTGTACTTTTCATTGGTATATTCAGATTCAGGAAGAACACTCTTTCCGGCATTTAGCATGGTAAGCCCCCGGTCCTTTATCACGAACCCATCAAGTGGAATGGTGTTTGTAACACGGGTCGTCAGGGTATAGGTTACGGTCTGGCCGTCATTCCACCATAAATCCTTTAAAGACGTGGTGAGCGATGTTTTTTCCATAGCCAGCTCTGTTTTCTGCTTAACATTGGTAAATTCAAGTGCCTGAGGTGTTTTTCCCTTTTCTATGGTCACCTCTTTCTTTAAAATGGTTCTGTCATCATCCCGGTTTATGATATAGCCCTTCTGATTTTCCTGAACCTCTGTTTCTTCTACCTCATACGTTCCGGGAAGAAGCAGTATACTGGTTCCGGCTTCACCATAAGGAACAAGCATCTGGTCTCCCACCTGTTTCCCGGTTTTCTTATCTGTTACCTTTATGATGGCACTTATAGAAGAATCCGGGTTATCCTGTCTGTTAATATCATTTTTAAATACCTTAAGAGGCAGTGCCTCCTGGTTATGGGCCTTGAACTCATATACCCCTGGCAGAACCGTATTTTCATCCGCCAGTACATAAAGCTCCAGGCCGTTGATGGTCTCGCCATTCTTGTTTACATCTGTAAGAATGGGCTTAATCAGTCCTTTGCTTCCTTCAAAGGTATCCATACGATACGTTAAGAATCCATGCTCCCTCTCCTTAGCCTCGTAAATGGCGTAAGACTCCGATGGTTCCATGGAAAGCCCAAGGAAGGAAATGGCTCCATTCTTGTCTGTAACTCCCGCGGTCACATAGTTCCATTCTCCAGTAGAAGACTTTTTATAAAGCTCGAAGGAAATGCCGGGCTTTAATGTTTCTGTATCTCCCATACCACTTAACTTTGTAATTTTTAAGTCTACACCGCTCTTATTGGGCATGGTGATTTCTGTGGTCTTCCCCGTTTCTGCAAGAAGCCCTCCTTCCGGATAAGCAGTTGTTATGCCAATGTAACCGGCTGGTGCGCTTGCTTCCTTGATATAATACTGTCCGTCATGGTAAAGCTTTGTGGAGAAGATGATCTCATAGATACCGCTCTGGCCGACTTCCACAAAATCTCCTACTTTATTCTGAAACTCAGGGTCTGCATATAGCTGGAAGCTTCCTCCGGTCAGTTTCTTTGACGGATCATCTCCATTTACCTTTGTTAACAATACCTTTGCTTTTGCATACTGGTTCTTCACGGTTACTGAGACAGGATTTTTTGAGGTAAAATCAGCTCCTCCTCCTGCCTGGAAGTATCCATCTCCAGTGGGAGTTCCATTCTCAATGCCATTCTCCTTAGAAATGCTCCAGTCTGGCTGCTCCTGCTCCTTTAAGTAATAGGCACCTCCTTCCGGATTTTGAGGGAGTAATACTTTCTGACTTCCGGTATAATAACCGTCTTTTGCTGTAAACTGGTTGATTTTAACCTGAACTGGTGTTCCGGTTTCATCAAGCACCTGATGGTACCCGTTGTTATAATAAGTGTAAACATCAAACACAATCTGAGCCGGAAGTTTATCTTCTAAGTTTCCATCTTTCAGGAAGCCTTCTCCAAACTCCAGGTTCTTTGTAATGGTAAGCTCTGCTTTTTTCCTGTTGGCAATGGAAACTTCTGTATGCTTATAAGCAGCACCCATGTCTCCAGTCACTGCCACTACCACAGGAGTCGTTTCTTTTGTATAGCCTTCTGGTGCCTTAACCTCCGTGATCCGATACCAGCCTGGTTCACAGTTCTTTAACAAATAGGAGCCGTCGCCCTGGTCTATGAGCGCACCTGCTGCCTGGATAAAGCCCTGAACTGGCTTTTGATATCCGGGGTCCTCCACATTGGATAGCTGTCCCTGGGAATAGTCAATTCCTGACCGGAACTTCATGTATTCCAAATGGAAGGAGGCACCCTTTAAGCTGGAATCACTGATTTCTGTTTCTCCATCCGTTTTTCGGATGGTTAGGTCAGAAAGCCTTGGATTTTTAACGCTTAAGGTGGATACATTTCCCGTTACACTGCCATCTACCGGCCATAAAGCCACCTGCTCCCCGTCTGCTTTTGGTGCGTAGCCTACATAAAACTTCTGAGGTTCAAAATAGCTGCCTGTAACAATCTGGGAAGCACTATTACTTAAATCTTCCTTCAGTAAGGTATAGGGGCCGCTTTCAAGTCCGGTAAACCTGGCAATGAATCTGCCATCCTCCTCCTTTTTCACAGTGGCATTTACCGTTGCCCCATTGTCTTTTTTAATGGTAAAGCCGATTCCACTAAAGCCATCCGGCTTTTCCCCGTTCCAAGTAGTCTTTTCAATGGTAAGGTTTGGTTTTTCCGGGTTATAAACATTTACCGTAAGGGGTGAGCTTCCTACCGTAAAATAGCGGTAAAGCCCGGCCTGCCCATTGTACATGTTGATATAAGTGTCAGCCAGCTTACCAGGAAGAATCTCCCTGATTCGGTAATGACCGGAGGAAAGCCCCCCCGGGACCACTACGCGTCCGTCATTTCCTGTTGTATACGTCTGAAGCTTCACATATTCGTATCCGGTATCCTTCCACTGATACTTCCATAGCTCCATCTGTACTCCGGAAAGTGGGGTTCTGGTTATGTTCATACCGTCAAGAGCATCGTCTGTTTTTCCAAACGTACTGGTATCTGGTACATAGCCGTATTTTACAAGGGTCACCGGATATTCTGAGGAGAGAATATTCATGAGACGGTGGCTGTTATCCTTTGTCTTATCCCAGAAATACTGAGTATCAATAAAATCCTTATCCTTTTCTACCGTAGCCGTTAAATAGTGAAGAGTTGGGTCAAGACGGACCTTGGACGGAGCATAGATTTCTTCCAGGGCAAACTCTGCCTGAAGCTGATGCTTCTCCTCATTTACTTTAAATAAATCGTCACGGTATAAATTCTTTTCTTCCAGCTTTTTCTTTAAGGTATCAAAATTAATAATTTTTGATAATCCGTAGCCGGTTTTATAGGCTCCGTCTGATTCCAGCCCTGTTTCAATCACATCAACAGGAATCAGCTTTTCTTTTGTTTCCGGGTCTAAGAGCCATATCTGGAACTTTGCTCCTCCAAGAAGGGTAGGCTCTCCTGTTTTTGTTTCATCCTTTAGCCATTTATTAAGGGCTATCTGGAAATGATACCGGGAAAGCCCGCCTGGGCCATCTCCGTGGATATTAGTAATTTTTGCAATACGGTTATTCCTGCCGTTCTCATAGGTATGGCGGATTGCCTCCCAGCCTTGATACCCTCCATCCTTTGGTACGAAAACACCAACGATCTGGGGGCCATTTGGCAGAACGTATCCAACCGCTGCCTCATCCTCTACCAGCCAGTATACCTTTCCTGCTTCCAGGATACCAGTATCAAACTCCCCGTCAGCCCTGGCTCCTGTTTTTGGATCAATTCTGGTTCCGCTTTCGTAATGGTCCACAGCTTCAAATCTACCCTTATCCTGTAAATCCTTTAACTGTATGGAGGCAAGTGACTTGGTATCATCAAGCATCTTATACAGAGTGAATTTGGCTCCATTTACTTTCTCCTGCCAATGAGGTATTCCATTAGGCCAGACTCCGGCACAGACCTTTAATACGTTAAACTGAACCCATGACCGGTAATTATAAAGGGGGCTGGTGTTTTGAACCAGGGAATCTGTGGTATTATTTAAATCCTTTCCCGTATACCGGATGGCGTTGTAGACAGATTCCAGATCCCTTACATTCAGGGTCTTTATTGGCTCGCCGTTTTCCAGTGGAAGCGGCTTTTTATCTCCCATGTTAAGGTCAAAGGAAAGACCTGTTTCCTGTCTGTCCGGTACCTTTACCTCTGCAACAAAATACGTATCATTCCGGTTGATGTCCTGGAACGTGGCAATTCCATCATAGGGATTGGTGGTCTCTGTTGTTACGTAATCCGCAAGTCCCGGATTCGAAGCATTCACCTTATAAAGAGCCAGCTTTACATTGCCAAGGATACGGTTATAGGGATAAAACTGGTCATTCCAGCTATCCTGCCAGTATTTCTGAGTCCGTATGGTAAGCTTTGGTTCATTTTTAATGATAAGCTCATTCCCGCCTGCCACACCATTTTCCGTGGTAATGACGGTTCCTTCTTTTAAATAGGTGTTAATCACCTGGTAAGACTGAAGATATCCAGCTGGTGGTGATATTTCAGCAATGACATAAGAGATTCTGCTGCCGTTGTCATCAAAGATTCTTAAGGCACTGCTGTCAAAGATTACCTGACCGTTTCCATCGCTGGTCTTTTGCTGAATGGCTTTCTGAATGCTGTTTTCCCAGTCATTTTCGTTAAATTCATTCCGGTTAAAGATGCCAAGAACCGCACCCTTTACTACCGTGCCCTTAAGTGCATCCTTTTTTGTCACCTTGACTCTTCCAAGATTCTGGTAGTTTTCAAAAGGCTGGCCGTTGAAATTAAGATCCATCTTCTTTTCGTTTGCTGTCACGGCTGCTGCTATGGTAAATGGACCGTAATAAATCTGGGATTCTCTAATTTCATATCCGTTATAAATACCATCTCTTTGTTGGGAAAGAAGGAAACGGGGGTTGATGATTCCTCCTGGTACGGATTCCTTAAAGTAATATGTCCCAGGTGCTACGGGCTGATATTGGTTGGATACCAAAGAACTGCTTCCACTTGGGAGCACTGCCTGGTGAAAGCCGTTTCCATCCTTTGTATAAGCCTCAAAGGATATGGAAACATTGCTTGTGGTGGTACCGTCAGCCTGATGAAGTATCTTCTTTAATCTGACTTCTTTGTAAGGCTTATTATAAATCTTTTTTAAGGGCTTTGAGGTGGAGAACCAGCCATCCAGCAAATTCTTAGTCACTGGTCCATTTGGCGTTGTTATGGTGCTGGTTTCCTCTTTCACAAAGTTTTTAGGAGCTTCTGTTTCCTCAACCACATATGTGGTGCCAGGATCCAGTAATATAAATTTTCCGCCCTGAGTTATGGCTCCTGAATATACTTCCTGACCATTATCCTGTCTGGTTATTTTAAATTTAGCACTGATGCTTGCTTTGTTGTTTGTGATGTCATACTTATAGAACCAGTAAGGAACCTTCTGAGGAACATTACAGGCGCTTACACTGGTATCCTGCTCCCGGCTAAGCTCAAAGGGTCCAATCACCGGCTGCTTGCTGCCATCGATATAAGCTTCCATCATTTTCTCAGGGTCATCCGATTCCAGACGGGCACCTGTTGATACTTCGTACCAGTAATACTTCTTTGTAACATCAAGGCCTTTGACGGTAATGGCACCATTTCCATCTGTGGTATAAATGGTTCCATTGTTAACTTCAAAAAGGCCTCCCCCATTTTTCTCTGAGGAATAAAGCTTAAAGCGGTAATTCTGTTTAGAAGCATTCTTATTTAAAGTTCCATTGCTGTTAATGGTCCAAACCGTTTTATTAAGCTTTAAGGTTCCACCCTTGTTGTTCTTTACCTCCAGCTCATTTGTTTTAAGTGGAGTCAGGGTAAATTCTTTATAGAGATAGGTCTTTCCAGAAATTATCTCCTGGGTAAAACCATCCTCTGGCCGGTTTCCATTGGAATATCCATCTGGTACCAACTCCACCAGACGATATTTTACCTTTAAGCCATCCTTTCCCATCACAGGGAGATTTACATTAAACTGGCTGTTTCCGTCAAGGGAATAGGTAGTCTTTGATCCGATGGTCACTTTTTCCCATTTGCTGCTTTCTGTAAATTTCTCAATCCAGAACTTATCAATAAAATCACTTTGAAAGCCTGACGGAACCGGAATATAAGAACCGCTGTTATTCTGTACCAGCTTTGTCACGTTCACCCGGCCCTCATTTAAGGTATTGATGATGGTGTTATCTCCTTCTGTTACACGAGAAATCTCTCCAGCCTTTACCGTTACCGGATAGTCCCTGGAATCCAGAATATAGCCATTGGCGCTTTTTTCCCGGACAACATAATCACCAGGTGATACTGGCTTAAACTGGACAAATCCATTGCTATCGGATTTTACTGTTTTCACCTCTGAAAAGGAACCGTCGGATTTCTTTTCAAGCAAGGAGAATTCTGCCCCTTCCAGGCCAGTTAAACGAGGTTCACTGGTATTCCCATTTCCCCACATCTGGGCCTTTTTATAAAATTCTATGGAGCCCTTTCCAATGACCCCATTGACCACAGTAACTTCTTCCCGTTCTCCTTCCTTTAAGCTAAGCTCTATGTTGTTATCCGTTACGAAGGACTTATCACCTTTTTTCGCCCTGGCAAATGCAGTGCCTGCAGGCATTTTATCTTCCCGGATGATATAGGTGCCAGGATCGACCTGAATCTCAATATATCCCCGGTCAGAGGTTGCATAGCTACCTTCTTCTCCCGGTTCCACGGACGGATTTACCAAAATGCTCTTTGAATCTATTTTCTTCCCATTTGAATCAATGACCGTGTAATTTTCATAAGGCGTTTCCTTACCGGAACCATCCAGAGAATAAATCTGAAATCCAGCCATACCAGGATACTCCTGCTCCATGGATAGACCATAATCTCTGATGGTACCTACCCCTTCGTCAATCTGCTTTTTAATGCGGATGACTGCCGGACGGTTGACCTCATGAATCTTAACATCTGCGTGGGAATCTTCCCGAACCAAGTTTCCGGTTCCAAGCTTCGCATATTCCAGCTGGGCTTTGTTTGTTATGGTAAAGACAGACGAATCTGAAATTCTGGAATCGTTGTACTTTAACAAAAACGGCTCATAAGGATAGCGGGCAGTTACCAGATAAGAGCTATAGGTCGGTGCCTGATTGGATACGTAAATATGGTCGGCTCCATTTTGCCCCTGGGTCTTATACTGGGAAATGGATATGGAACCATCTTCCTGGCTTATGGTCTCAAGCTTTGATCCATCGGCCCAAACGCCAGTGACTTTTATTGGTTTCATGGCCTCCGGCACTCCCTCAGTCTTTATGGACAGAGAGTCTGTGATCTTATAAGAATCCTTTTCAAATCCGGTTCGCCCGTAGGTCTGATAAATAGTTCCCCCCGGCTGTCTTGAGATGTCACCAGAGCTGCCCTTCATACCGACTTCAATAAGATAGGTGATATCTACATACAGTGGCGTCCCATTATCATCCCGCACCACCACATAGGAATTATCATTGGGGTAAACCCGCTTTTTAATATGCCAGCTGTCATCAGATACGAGACGAAGGGAGGTGTCCCCCGGCTGCTCCCCATAAGTCGTTGTCTCAATGCTTCCTGGATAGGTAATATTTTCTTTATCTGTTTTGTCTGCCACCTTTACCTTGGCATAAAAAACCACGCTGTCCTCCGGCAATGTAAAAGCTTCGCCTTCCGCCCGCTCTCCATTTCCGTCGATCCAGGCGTTGATGGTGATGCTGTCAAGCTTTCCGGGCACTATTTCACTCTTATCATTTCCTACATGAATTTCATAAACGCTTTGGCCATTCCCCTGAGATATCAGGGTGACCTTTCCAGCCTTTTCTTCTAAATGAATCCCTTCCGGAACCGTAAATTCTATCCTGGCATCCTCATAAAGGTCAAAAAGAGATAGCTTTCCACCGGCAGCATACTCATAAACAGGAGCAGTCTGCATGGCGTAGGTCAAGGTATAGCTGTATATGATTCCTGCCTTAATAGCACCTGACTGGCTCTGGGTAAGATGAAGCTCCACCACGTTCTTCTTATCCTCAGCATCCGGACCGTAATAGGAAAGCGCTGTCTCATAAGGTGTCAGCTTAACCTCACTGTTGATTTCGGAGCTTAAGGTGGTGATCCCAAAGCTTCTGACCACAAGATCAAAGGTGGTTTCATTAAAAAATGAAAACAGAGAGGTATCTTCCTTTATTCCCATGAGAGATTCCCGCTCCTTATCAGATAAGGATCTGTCACCCAGGGAAATGATATCTGCTCCATCAAACACCTGTGGGTCTGCCTCAGCCTGAGAAGCTGTGGCAATGTCAGGTCTGGACTCAAGCAGAACCGGGAGCTGGTGTTTTGAAATGGATACAGTAAGCCCGCTCTTATCTGCTGCTTCGTTAGAATCCTTCCCTGCTTCACGGCGCTCTGCTTGTTTTTCAGAGTCATTTCCCTGCTTCAACGCAGTATCACCGGAAAATCCTTTTTCAGCTTCTGATTTAGGATTCTCTGAATCAGTTTTATGGGAATTGGATACGTTGCTTTTATTTCCTGTATTCTTTGTTTCGCTGCCTTCTGAATTACTGTTATTCGTTTCGTTATTTTTTGTTCCGTTGTCTTTTGTTCCGATATTTTTAGTTTCCGCATTTTGTGTCTGCGTATCTTGTGTGTCTGTACTTTGTGTGTCTGTGTTTTTTGTTTCTATATTCTGTGTGTCTGTATTCTGTGCTTCTGTATTCTGGGTCTCTGTGTCTTGTGTTTCCGAGTTTTGTGTTTCGGTATTTTGTGTTTCCGTATTTTGTGTCCCCGTACCGGTAGTTTCACCACTTTGTTCCTGTCCGGTTTTCCCTGTAACCGTCTGAGAAGCATTTGAGCCAGCCCCACCGGAGGCATTAACGGGTTCAGGGCTTACAGGCTTTACCCCGTCTGGATCCGTTTCATTCTCACCCACCACAGCAAATTCACTGATGGAGGCTTCTGTAATGGTTATATCCTCTCCAGTGATTCTAAGCCTGAACTGACACTCCCTGTCTTTGTATCCATTAACGCCAATCACCTGAACATTTTTTAGGGCAGCTTCCTGGCTGATTCTGTCTGATGGGTCAAAGTCAGAAAATGGATCTCCCCCCAAAGTGTCGGACACCACCACCAGATACATGGCTTTCCCCACTTTTC
This sequence comes from Lacrimispora xylanolytica, assembly GCF_026723765.1. NCBI lineage: Bacteria > Bacillati > Bacillota > Clostridia > Lachnospirales > Lachnospiraceae > Lacrimispora > Lacrimispora xylanolytica. The sequence continues at coordinate 26,716 of NZ_CP113524.1, read as the reverse complement.
TCTGAAGAATCAGAGTTTTTCCCTCCAGCTCTTCATATATCTTTTCTATGACAAGATCTTTCTGTTCCCCTTCAAAAGGAACCTGGTCTTCGTTAAATTCCGGCCTGCGGTCGGAATCTTTCTTAAGTACTTTTAAAATGGCTGACTGGGTGACAGTTACATCGATCACCTTTCTGGCCTCGGCTGGTGTTGCCTCTGACGGTGACGCCAGATCTGCGCTTGATGGCGTAGCGGTTGTATGTAAGCTGCGCTCTGCTCCGTATGAAGTCATTGCTCCCAGCTGAGATACATTACCACTTACAATAGCAGCGGTGAGTAACCAGGCAACCGCTCTCTTTAAGCGGCTTGCTCTTCTTCTGATATTTTTCATATCATACCTCCACTTCCCCGTTTTCCATAAGAAACGGTATTATTTATCAGACAAATATCTTAATTTTATATCAATAATTAAAGTATATAAAAACCTGGTTACATGGTGGTTATTTTTTCCATTTTTTCCATTTCACACTTATATTTTCTATTAATTTTTTTCTAAGGGAAAACGAATTGTAAACCATTAATAACTTTTAAGTTGACAATCATTTTCTCCTATGTTAACATTCCAATAGAAATTGATACTTAACCCAGGAGAAATCATACATGAGATCTGATCAATCATTAAAAACCAATATGAGAAACGAAACAAAAGTGAAACAGCTTTTTACCACAAAGGAGCTGGCTCTTGCCGGTATGTTTGCTGCAGTCCTTGCAGTTATTTCCCAAATCTCCATTCCATTGCCTACAGGGGTTCCCATCACCATTCAGATATTCGGCGTTGCCTTAGTAGGAATCATACTCGGCTGGAGGCTTGGCATGTTAGCCACAGTTGTATACATCCTTCTTGGAGCCGTGGGACTTCCTATCTTTTCCGGCTTTAGAGGCGGTATTAATATAATCCTTGGTCTTACAGGTGGTTACATCTGGGGCTGGGTATTCATGGTCTTTCTATGCGGCTTAAAGCCAAAGACCGGGAATAAAACCATTAACACCTTTCTTATGTTTCTGCTTCCGGTGCTGGGCACGATCGTGGACGAAATCATTGGAGGTCTTCAGTGGGCAGCTCTCTCCGGTGATATTTCCATATACGGCGTATTTACCTATTCCATGGTGGCATTTGTACCAAAGGACATACTTCTGACCATCCTGGCAGTCATCATTGGGGTTCCAGTGAGAAAAGCAGTTCAGAAATTAATATGACAAAAAGACCAGTACCTTTCCTGTGTACTGGCTTTTTTATTTCCTTATTTTTCCTGGGGTTGCTTGACAGGATTGGTGATAGAATTTAAAATAGTTTTTAATGCATTAAAAATCAGATAAAAAGAAGGTATTCACCATGATACAGGAAATTTTTCCTCATAGATTCTGCAATGATTTTGCAATTAAAACTCCAGATCAGGACAGCTACTTTTTGTATTTTCTGGATGGGCGCATCCTACTTTCTGATAAAGATTCAGAGACTATTCCCCAATTTAAGGAACTTGGCTCTCTTAAGGAAGAGGCCATGTCCCATTGTGACTATCTCTTTTCCATCGATGAGATGGATTTCTATCTGGTCGATGAATCCCAGATTTCCTTAAAAGAAGCCGATCATTTAAAGCTCTATAAAGCTAACATCATAAGAGAACTGACTCCCATGTGGGTTTCCTTTGCTGCGGTCTCAGCCCAGCATCTCCACCGCTTTTACATCACCAATCGTTTCTGCGGCTGCTGTGGGTCCCCTACCATGAAAAGCAAAAAAGAAAGAGCCGCAGTCTGTACCTCCTGTGGAAACACTATTTACCCCAAAATATCTCCGGCCGTCATAGTAGGTGTGACTTACAATGGTAAGCTTTTGCTGACCAAATATGCAGGCAGAGAGTATACCCGCTACGCCCTCATTGCAGGTTATACGGAGTTTGGGGAGACCCTTGAGGATACGGTACGGCGGGAAACCATGGAAGAGGTTGGAATCAAGGTAAAGAATATCCGTTATTACAAGAACCAGCCCTGGGGCTTTAGCGATTCCATATTAGTGGGATACTGGGCAGAGCTTGACGGTTCTCCAGATATTCATCTGGATGAAACTGAATTATCCACAGCCGTCTGGATGGCCCCAGAAGATATCCCCAATGATTTCACCAATTTAAGCCTTACCCACGAGATGATTCTGCTGTTTAAAGAAGGTAAGATAACACAATAATTATCATGAAAAAAGGTGCCTGGAATGGTCATGACTGACCATCCAGAGCACCTTTTTATTTCATCCATTAAGAAGCTTTCTTATAAAAGGAAGAATACCCGTTAGAAACCACATATCCCCGATATGGAACCTGAGCTGTCACAAGTACGATATTTAAAAGATCCACACAGGCTCCTCCCGCATTGAACACACTTAAGAAAATCAAATAGTGGCTCCAAATCCCAAAAGCATTGAGGATTACAGGGAATACAAAGGATATGAGAATAAGGGGCATAATGGATACCAAAAGAAACCGTTCTTTGGTAAGCTTCTCTTCGGTATAGACAAAGCCAAACAAACCGTTGAATCCCCAGTAGGTCTTCTCTGATCTCCATACCTTTGGTATAAATACGGCATGAATCAATTCATGAATCAAAAGACAGAGAACCATTCCTGCCAGATAGAGGATAGAGGAAAGATGAAAGGTCAACTCTATGGACATCCCCTCTTCGCTCATAAAATCAAAAAATGTTGGGTTTAAAAAATAACACCAGAATCCAGCCAGAACCATAAGAAGCATGGAAAGTGGCAGTGAAATTGCTATGGCTGCGCCTACGGATTTTGGTTCCTTTAGCTTTTTATAACCATGATGCGCCAGTTCCTCTGACCTTTTTTCATCCTCTGGGGGTATTTTTTTAATAAATTTCATCTTACATCCCTCAATTCGTTTCAATATTAGTTCCTATCCTATATATTAACATAAAACAGAGCGTCTATCCACCCCAGACTCCATCCTGCAAAAAACGGCATAGCCAATTCTGGCTATGCCGTCTCTCAACAAATCTTTATTTTGTTTGATTGTTCTTATTTTCCGTAGTAAGCCTTTAAATACATCTCTTTGATCTCGCTGAACAGAGGATATCTTGGGTTTGCACCGGTACACTGGTCATCAAACGCATTTTCAACCATCTCATCAAGAGTCTCTAAGAAGTATTTCTCATCTACGCCGTAATCTTTAATGGTTGCCTTGATACCAACGGCTTTTTTAAGCTCTTCAACCTTAACCAGGAATTTTTTGAATACGTCTGCATCATCTTTTCCTTCCACACCGCAGAAGCGTGCACATTCCGCATAACGCTCCAGTGTATGAGGATACTGGTACTGGGAGAAGGTTCCCATCTTTGCAGGTGCCTCTGATGCATTAAATTCCATTACAAGGGTAATGAGAAGGGCATTTGCCACACCGTGTGGAATGTGGTGGTAAGCACCTAATTTATGAGCCATGGAATGACAAACTCCAAGGAATGCGTTGTTAAAGGACATACCTGCCATACAGGAAGCGTCTGCCATCTTACATCTTGCCTCAACATTGGTACCGTCATTATAAGCGGTTGGCAGATAGTTGAATACATTCTTCATGGACTTTAATGCCAGACCATCGGTATAATCGGAAGCCATGATGGAAGCGTACGCTTCTAATGCATGGGTTAAAACGTCAATACCAGAAGCACTTGTTAAGCCCTTAGGCTGGCTCATCATATTATCTGCATCTACGATTGCCATATTAGGCATTAACTCATAGTCAGCAAGCGGATATTTAACGCCAGTTTCCTGATCTGTAATAACCGCAAAGGAGGTTACCTCAGAACCAGTACCGGAAGAGGTTGGAATGGCTACAAAGTAAGCCTTCTCGCCCATCTTAGGGAAGGTGTAAACTCTCTTTCTGATATCCATAAAACGCATTGCCATATCCTGAAAATCTACTTCTGGGTGCTCATACATAACCCACATGATCTTGCCTGCGTCCATTGCGGAACCGCCGCCCAGTGCGATAATGGTATCTGGCTGGAATGCTCTCATTGCTGCAGCACCTGCCTGTGCATTTGCAAGGGTCGGGTCAGGCTGAACATCTGAGAATACGGTATAAACGATTCCCATCTCATCAAGCTTATCTGTAATCGGCTTTGTGTAGCCGTTCATATATAGGAAGGAATCCGTAACAACGAATGCTCTCTTTTTGTTATAGATATCCTTTAATTCGCTCAGTGCTACTGGCATACAGCCTTTTTTAAAGTAAACCTTCTCTGGATTTCTGAACCACAGCATGTTTTCTCTCCTCTCAGCAACGGTCTTAATATTGAGCAGGTGGTTTACTCCTACATTTTCAGACACAGAGTTTCCGCCCCAGGAACCGCAGCCTAATGTTAAGGATGGTCTTAACTTAAAGTTATAAAGATCACCGATACCACCGTGGGAAGAAGGTGTATTGACTAAGATACGGCAGGTCTTCATAGCAGCCGCATGCTTTTCTAATTTTTCTTTTTCGTTTACATTCACATACAGGGAAGCTGTATGGCCGTATCCGCCGTCAGCTACCAGCTGCTCTGCTTTTTCAATGGCCTCGTCATAAGTCTTAGCTTTATACATAGCCAGAACCGGAGAAAGTTTCTCATGAGCAAATTCTTCTTCAATGTTTACGCTTTCCACTTCACCAATTAAGATCTTGGTGGATTCCGGTACATCAACTCCTGCAAGCTTTGCAATGGTGTGAGCCTTCTGGCCTACAATCTTTGCATTAAGAGCGCCGTTGATTACAATGGTCTTACGAACCTTATCAACCTCATCTCCCTTAAGGAAATAGCATCCTCTCTTCGCAAATTCCTTTTTCACCTCATCATAAACCTTTTCAAGAACGGTGACTGACTGCTCAGAAGCACAAATCATACCATTGTCAAATGTCTTGGAAAGAATGATGGAGTTAACAGCCATCTTAACATCAGCCGTATCATCAATGATAACAGGGGTATTTCCTGCACCAACGCCAAGGGCTGGTTTTCCAGAGGAATAAGCTGCTTTTACCATGCCAGGTCCGCCGGTCGCTAAAATGATATCTGCACCCTTCATAACTTCGTTGGTCAGCTCTAAGGAAGGAACGTCAATCCATCCGATAATGCCTTCCGGTGCCCCAGCCTTCACTGCCGCATCAAGCACTACTTTAGCTGCTGCGATGGTAGAATTCTTTGCTCTTGGATGTGGGGAAATGATGATGGCATTTCTTGTTTTTAAGCTGATAAGTGTTTTAAAGATCGCGGTTGAGGTTGGGTTTGTAGTAGGAATAACGGCTGCAATAACACCAATAGGTTCTGCTATTTTCTTAATGCCGTATGCCTTATCCTCTTCAATGACTCCGCAGGTCTTTGTATCCTTGTAGGCATTGTAGATATATTCAGCTGCATAGTTGTTCTTAATGACTTTATCTTCAACAACACCCATGCCAGTCTCTTCCACTGCCATCTTAGCCAATGGAATTCTTAATTTATTTGCTGCACTTGCTGCCTCATAAAAGATCTTGTCTACTTGTTCCTGTGTAAAGGTAGCAAATACTTTCTGAGCCGCTCTCATGGCGTCCATCTTAGCGATGAGGGAATCTACACTATCAATGATCTCAGGGATTCTTACCTGTTCTTCTTTCTTTGCCATCTTGAATATCCTCCAATTTTATATGAGCATAGTGGGTTAACTAAGTTCGATATTTTTTTAACGATGTATCGTGATTTCATTATATTACATTGTTATTTTTTTGTCAATATATTTTTTTATCATTTTATTCCTTCGTTCCGTTTTTTGTTACTCACCTAATATCAATACTTTTTTACTTATTAAAATTACTTATTAACCTTGTATTTCCTTTGTTATAAAGGAAATCGGTGTTTTTGTCTATTTTATCAGGCTAAAATGCCCTGGAATCTATCAAACTCTTCCATTCCCTGACAAATGCCTTTTCTTGCCATTTACAAGAAGCAGTGCTAATGAACGGATTTAAAAACTTGGCAAGCAATATCATGTATGTTATAGTTAGCCCTGGAACCATACTATAAGTCAGAGCATGAATTTCTTGTTTTTTTCATCATTGCAAGGCTTAGGTTTTAGAAAAGATATAAGGGGATTTTGGAATTATGAAAATAACCATCGGAATCGATCTTGGAGGAAGTACTACGAAAATCGTGGGATTTCAGGATCATACATTAAAAATACCCACCTTTGTTAAGGCAGATAATCCCATTGCCTCTCTTTTTGGTGCTTTGGGAAAATTCATATATGACAATAACATACAGTTAAATGATATAGAGAAAATCATGCTCACAGGGGTAGGGAGTGCTTATGTGGAACAGCCTCTTTACGGAATTCCCACCTATAAGGTAGATGAATTTACCTCAAATGGTTTGGGAGGACAATATTTTACAGGATTAAAAGATTTGATCGTTGTAAGTATGGGAACCGGAACCTCACTTGTCCAGGTAAATGGAGATAAGATCTTACACACTGGCGGCATCGGCATTGGCGGCGGAACCATTGTAGGACTTTCCAGTCTGTTATTAAAGACTCAGGACATTACCCAGATCATGGATTTAGCCAGCAGGGGTGATTTAAGTAATATAGATTTACAGATTCAGGATATATCAAAGAATCCGTTGCCCGGCCTTCCTCTGACCGCCACCGCCTCTAACTTTGGCAAGGTGCGCAATCTGGTATCCGAGGAGGATATCGCAATCGGAATCATTCATATGGTACTCCAGGTCATTGGAAAATCAGCGATCCTTTCATCACTTAACAGCAACATCCACGATTTTGTAATGACCGGAAATCTGGCTAAATTTCCTCAGTGTAAAGAGATTTTCCAATCTCTGGAGACCATGTTTGATGTTCATTTTATTATTCCGGAACAGGCAGAATACAGCACTGCCATCGGAGCCGCCCTTACAGAAGAACGGGGCATGGCCATGAAACAAGTATTATAAATTAATTAAAATTCAATCACTTTGCTTTCGCCGGTAAGAGTATTTATGGAGGCTTTGGCATTCTTTAAGTAAAGGACTTCCATCTTGTTATCGTCAACCGAATACATTTTACTTAATGCTCCTGGATACTCTTCCATCATGGCGACTCTGGCTTCTCTTCTGTCATCCGGCACAACTTCACATTCCAGCCGGATAAAGGTTCCCTTACTCATACCGCTGATCTCAACCTTGGGATTCTTTAACATTTGCTGGAATACCGGCTTTTTGTTATTGGTAATAATGTAAAGCTTTTCTTCAAAAGCACATACTGCTCCAAATGGACGAACTCTCGGCTGATCTCCATCTATGGTTGCAAGATAAAAGGTACCACATTCTTTTAAATATTTTAAAATCTCTTCCATATATACTCGGTTCCTTTCCTGAAACTACATTATTTTGATAATAATTATTATATATCATGGCCTGGAATTTACAAGATAAATTTATAATCGTGTGATAGTTCTTATGCTCTTTCACACTAAGGACGATAAGGTTAGCACTCTGTCACACTAGTAACTATAGTCCTAATGCTCTGTCACGTTAGTACCTCCAGGGTTTATCTGCTGTCGATCTGGTGCCCTTTGAGCTTATTTTCTATCACGTTAGCAAAAATCATCTTATAGCTTATAATGTCCCTCCCGACCGAAATGACCTTTTATGTAAATAATCAATCTCTTATGGCATATAAAAAGCAGGTGCCCAGCCGTACGCCCCCTCCTTCAAATAGACCCGGTAATGAGTCAAATCTACGCTGAAGGTATCGTACAAGCCAATCGCACCTGCTTTTTATTCTATTTAGGAATGATATCCCAATGCCATTTCCAAAGCATCCTTTTCTTCGCTTCCAAGTAAAACGTCTGTTTCGCCTCTATCTACTTCTTTGATGTATACATAACATCCTTCCCGGCTATGAACGGAGTTTAAAACAAAACCGGTATTGGTGTAATCAAGCATTGCCATGGCAAAGCTTAAGTTGCCTCCCATTCCCTTAAATGCATTATATTTTACAAGCCCAAACTTCTGAAAGGCACTTCTGTAGTTTTTATTGGTATTTCGAAGAGAATCCTTATTAGCCCGATCTTCTGCCTTTAGCTCTGAGATGTCTTCCATCTGGTCCATAATGATTTCTTCCAGGGTCTCCGCATCCTTCCCTCTCATGAAATAATCATATCTGCGGTACAGCTTTCTCATCTGAATCAGACATATGATTACAATAATCATTAATAATATGGTAAGCACTGCCAACCCCAAGATTAAAAAAGCTGGGTCAACCGGCAGCTGAGTTAACATACTGTTATCCATTCGTTCGTCCTCACTTTTATGATGTTACCTTATGGATTCTATCAATTCTACTATTCTTTCCAATTCAGCCTCAGAATAATACTCGATTTCCACTCTTCCTTTATTCTTATCCTTACGGTTGATGCTGACTTTAGTTCCCATAGCAGATTTCATCCGATCTTCTAATTCACGGAAAATCAGGGAAAGACTCACATCCTCTTCCTTCTTTTCCTTTGGTTCCTTCTTTTTTGATAAGGATTTTACAAGCTTTTCTACTTCTCTGACACTTAAGCTTTCCGCCACAATCTTACCAGCCAGCTGGAACTGAAGCTCTGGGTCCTCAACAGAAAGGAGGGCTCTTGCGTGACCACCTGTAATCTGGTTCTGGATAAGCATATCCTGAACCCTTTCATCCAGCTTTAAAAGCCGCATGCTATTGGTAATGGTAACCCTGTTCTTTGCAACTCTGGCAGCAATCTCTTCCTGCTTTAAGCTGAATTCCTGCATCAGTCTTTGGTACGCCTTTGCTTCTTCAATGGGATTTAAATCTTCTCTCTGAACGTTTTCAATTAAGGCAATTTCCATGGATTGCTGCTTTGTATATTCCCGGATAACCACTGGAACTTCTTTCAGACCTGCCAGCTTCGCAGCTCTCCATCGGCGTTCACCAGCAATAATTTCATAGAAATCCCCTTTTTTCTGCACCAAAAGTGGCTGCAGAACCCCATATTCTTTCATGGATTCTGCTAATTCCAAAAGTGAGTCTTCTTTAAATTCATTTCTAGGCTGATTCCGGTTAGGCTCTATGGAAGATAGTTTTAAAAACATCTCTTTTCCGGTTTCAAAATCGGGAACTTCATCCTTTTTCGCGGCTGCTTCCGCAGCTTCCTGTTTCTGATGATTCTTTATCTCCTGTTCCTCTGCCGCCGACTCCATGACCTCATCTCCAAAAATTGCTCCAAGTCCTTTTCCTAAACCTGTTCTCTTTGCCATATCTAGATATCTTCTCCTCTGCTTATTACTTCGGCCGCCAGTAACCGGTAGCTTTCTGCTCCGGCTGATCTGGAATCATATAAATTGATTGGCATTCCATGACTGGGAGCTTCCGCCAGTCTGACATTTCTGGGTATAATGGTTTTATAGATATTTTGATTTAAATTATTCTTTACGCTTTCCACAACTTCCAGGGAAAGATTTGTCCTGGCATCGTACATAGTAAAGACAACGCCTTCCATTTCTAAGGAAGGATTCAGCTTTTTCTTTACCAAACCTACGGTTTTTAGTACCTGGCTCAACCCTTCCAGAGCATAATATTCACATTGAATCGGCACTAAAACAGTGTTTGCGGCGGTTAAGGCATTGATTGTCAATAAATTAAGTGATGGGGGACAATCTATGATAATGAAATCATAGTTTTTCTTGACTTTTTCAAGATATGTTTTAAGGAGATTTTCTTTGTTCTCGATTTCCAACAGCTCAATTTCAGCTCCTGCCAACTCTACATTAGAGGGAAGTAAATCCAGGTTATCCTGGACATTGGTAATCAGACATTCATCAATTTCACACTCTCCTACCAGCAGATCATAGATGGTTTTTTCCACGGTGCTTTTTTCAATTCCAAGCCCGCTGGTTTCATTTCCCTGTGGATCAAAATCCACAGCTAATACCCGTTGTCCAGCCTCAGCAAGACATGCGGACAAATTGATTGCAGTAGTCGTTTTACCGACTCCGCCTTTCTGGTTTGCTATCGCAATGATTCTTCCCATTATTCGTTTTCTCCTGTATAACATCCGGAAATTGCAGTTCAAACTAGAGTATAGCATACTTTATTTTTTTTTCCTATGGTTTCCTGTAAAAAAAATACAGAATTTATAAAAAATGTTTCACGTGAAACATTTTACCAAGCTTAAGAATAAATTAATATGTTTGCCGTTGTAAGTCCATATTGATTATATTATAATAGGAAGAGATTATTCTACATTAGGAGGGAAATAATGAAAACAAAGAACAAATTACTGACTCTTCTCGTTTTATCCGCCAGTGCCGCAGCTGCTACTGCTGTCATTAATAAATGTATTAAACTATCTGCAACCTCCAAAAATCTATTATCTGATACGAAGGCTCATTGTTATAAATGGCGCTTCGGCAATATTCATTATACAAAAACAGGAACTGGAAAACCACTATTATTAATTCACAATTTATCCGCTCACGGAAGCGGCGTAGAATGGAATCAGATGATCAATAGTCTGAAGGATCACTACACAGTCTATGCCATTGATCTCTTAGGATGTGGAAGATCTGAAAAGCCAGACCTTACTTACACCAATTATCTTTACGTGCAGATGATTTCAGATTTTATTAAATCCGAAATTGGACATCGGACCAATGTAATTGCTACTGGTTCCTCTTCTGCTCTGGCAGTGATGGCATGTAACAATGCTCCCGAATTATTTGACCAACTTATGCTGATTAATCCAGACAGTCTATTGATGTGCAGTCAGATTCCCAACAAGCATAGCAAGGTCTATAAATTCATTTTAGATTTACCTATCATCGGAACGCTGCTCTTTAACATTGCTACCAGCAAGCAGGCCATCAAAGAGGAATTTACAAAAGATTATTTTTCCAACCCCTACTCTGTAAAAAACTCCATGATTGATACCTATTATGAATCCGCCCACCTTGGGGATTCTCCAAAATCCTTATATGCAAGCGTTACCTGTAATTACACCAAGTGCAACATTGTTAATCCTTTAAAGAAAATTGATAACAGCATCTATATCGTAGGTGGTAAGGATGTTGAAAATATGGAAGATATCATTCACGAATATCAAAGATACAATCCGGCCATAGAAAGCTCATTTATAAATAATTCCAAGTATTTACCACAATTGGAAAATCCTGCCGAGCTACTCCATACCATCCAGATGTTTTTTGTTTAAACCAATTCTATAAATGTATATACAAAAAATGTTTCACGTGAAACATCCCTGTTTAACAGTGGAGCACATGCTCCTGGATGTTTCACGTGAAACATTTATTTTAACGGTTCTTTTGATGGCATTCCAGCTTTCCTTGGATACTTGCCAGAGGTCTCGCTATTCTTACGAATGATCACTAAGGACCTTTCTGCATCCGTACCAGGAAGTAAAAATGTCTCTAACCCTTCTACCTTACCTCCAAGTAAAAATACTGCATGCTTGGCTGCTCCCAACTCCTCTTCTATCTTCCCTGACTTATAGGGAATAAAGGCACCCCCTACTTTTACAAAGGGCATACAGTACTCGGACAAAGTACTAAGGTTTGCAACTGCCCTTGAAACACAAAGATCGTATTGTCCTCTATGCTTCTTATCACGTCCCATATCTTCGGCTCTTCCATGCATTGCCTGTATTCCCTTTAACCCCAGTTTATCAATTACTTCATTTAAAAACTTTACTCTTTTATTCAGAGAATCCATGAGTGTAATCTCTAATTGAGGAAAAGCTATTTTCAGTGGAATACCAGGAAATCCCGCCCCAGTACCTACATCAATTATCTTATACTCCTTTTCCTTCAAATCCTTCACCGACTTTATGAGGGAAAGGCTGTCTGCAAAATGCTTTGTAATCACTTCTCCCATTTCCGTTATCGCCGTAAGATTCATGAATTCATTCCATTCGACTAATAATTCAAAATAATCATAAAATTGCTTTAATTGATTATCTTCTAATTTTATATTTAATAAGTTCAACTCTTCCTGAAACTGCTCTTTAAAGCTCTCCATCATGGCTGCCTTCCCCCTCCTTCTTTTCCTGGCTCTTCTGATACCTAAGCTGTTCTAAATACACCAGCAATACAGAAATGTCAGCCGGTGATACTCCGGAGATTCTGGATGCCTGTCCAATTGACATTGGCTTATAAAGATTTAATTTCTGGATGGCCTCACGCCTCAATCCTTTGACCGTTTCATAATCAAAGGTTACATCCAGTTTCTTATTTTCCAGCTTCTTATACTGGGAGACCTGTTGCTTTTGTCTTCGGATATAACCATCATACTTGATGTTGATATCTACCTGCTGAGCCACATCCCATGGAAGCTCTGGTCTGTTTTTATCTATTTTAGTTAACATAATATAATTAAGCTCTGGTCTTCTTACCAATTCTGCCAAGGTGGTTCCTGTTTTTAAAGGTGTGCTCCCATTTGCTTCTAAAAATTCCTGAATCTCTCTGGATGCTCCCACATTGGTAGACTCCAGACGTTTCATCTCTGTTTCTATGGACTGTTCCTTCTTAAGAAGGTTCTCATACTGTTCTTCTGTGATAAGGCCGATGTCATGGCCTATCTTCATGAGACGCAGATCCGCATTGTCCTGGCGAAGAAGCAAACGGTATTCCGCTCTTGAGGTCATCATACGGTATGGCTCATGATTTTCCTTGGTTACCAGATCGTCAATAAGAACTCCAATATAAGCCTGGGAACGGTCAAGAATCTTGGGCTCCCTGCCAAGAACCTTCATAGCAGCATTGACTCCAGCCATAAAGCCCTGTACAGCCGCTTCCTCATAGCCAGAGCTTCCATTAAACTGTCCGCCGCTAAAGAGTCCGTCTATCCCCTTAAATTCCAGTGTAGGCTTAAGCTGTCTGGAATTGATGCAGTCATATTCTATGGCATAGGCATTACGAACGATTTTCACATTCTCAAGGCCTGGTACCGTGCGGTACATGGCGTACTGGACATCCTCAGGAAGTGAGCTTGACATGCCGCCTAAATACATCTCATTGGTATAGATTCCCTCCGGCTCAACAAACACCTGATGGCGGTCCTTGTCCGGGAACTTCACTACCTTATCTTCAATGGATGGGCAGTATCTCGGCCCGGTACCTTCAATGGCTCCGGAATAGAGAGGAGAACGGTCTAAATTCTCCCGGATAATTCCATGAGTCTTTTCGTTGGTATAAGTAAGCCAGCAGGAAATCTGCTCCTTCTGGATGGTCTCCGGATCCGTGGAAAAAGAAAATGGTACCACTCTCTCATCTCCAAGCTGCTCTTCCATTTTGGAGAAATCCACGCTCTTTTTATCCACTCTGGCAGGAGTACCTGTTTTAAACCGCAGCATTTCAATTCCATGAGCTTTTAAGGACTCCGTTAAGTAATTGGCGGCCTTTAAGCCGTTAGGGCCTGTATACTCGCTTACGTCGCCGTAGATGCATCTTGCCTTTAAATACGTTCCTGTGGCCAAAACAACCGCCTTACAACGATAAATAGCTCCGGAATATGTCTTTACGCCTGCAATGGCTCCATCTTCCGTCATAATTTCTGTTACCTCTGCCTGACGTATGGTCAGATGCTCCGTACGCTCTAAGGTCCGTCTCATTTCCCTGGAATAATCCTGCTTATCCGCCTGTGCCCGAAGGGAATGCACTGCAGGACCCTTGGACTGGTTAAGCATCTTAGACTGAATAAAGGTTTTATCTATATTTTTTCCCATTTCCCCGCCAAGGGCATCAAGCTCCCGGACTAGATGTCCTTTGGAGCTTCCTCCGATATTGGGATTGCAGGGCATTAAGGCAATGCTGTCGACACTAACGGTAAACACAATGGTCTCAAGGCCAAGGCGTGCGCAGGCCAAGGATGCCTCGCAGCCTGCGTGGCCGGCACCAACGACCACAACATCATATGATTCTTCTAAATACTGCATTTGATTCTCCCTTCCTCTTTCGTGCCCTTATCTGGGCTAAAGGTATATTGACTCTATTTTCCCATACAAAACTTTTTAAATATTTCATTTACCAGGTCATCCTCTACCGATTCTCCCAGGATGGTTCCTAACTGCTCATAAGCATCCATCAAATCAATGGAATAGAAGTCCTCCGGCATCTCATTTCTCACGCTCTGCTCTACCATAGAAAGGCTCTTTAGGGCTTCTGCCAGGGCATTTTTATGTCTTACATTGGTGATATACACCTGATCGTTAAAATCCAGCTTCCCTTCATAAAACATAGAGGTAATCTCTTCCTCCAGATCCTTGATACCGGTTCTTTCCTTTGCAGAAATTAAAATGACTGGATGGTTTGTTAAGGATTCCAGCCTTTCCTTCGTTACAACCGGATCAAGATCCGTTTTATTTAAAAGAACAAGTGCCTTTTTATCCTGAATAAAATCTATAATCTCATGATCATTTTCATCAAGATCACGGGAACCATCCACCACATAAATGATTAAGTCCGCTCCCTCTGCCGCTGACCTGGCTTTCTCGACCCCGATTTTTTCTACCAAATCTTCAGTCTCGCGAATCCCCGCCGTATCAATGATGTTAAGGCTTAACTCCTCTAAACGAATCTGCTCCCTTAAGGTATCTCTGGTGGTTCCGGCAATATCCGTTACAATGGCTCTCTCCTCTCCCACCAGAACATTTAAAAGAGAAGATTTTCCTGCATTTGGCTTTCCAAGAATCACCGTCTCAATTCCTTCGGAAAGGACTCTTCCGTTATCCGCGGAACGAATGAGGCTTTGAATCTCATCCTTTAAGGGTGATAACGTTTCTAAAAGAGTATCTCCATAGCCTTCTAAAGAAATATGTTCCGGATCATCAAGAGCTGATTCAATCAATGCAATATGATATATAATCTTTTCTCTCATATCCTTAATGCGCCTGGATACAGAGCCTTCCAGCTGGCTCACAGAAGATTTGAGGGCATATTGGTTCTTGGCATTGATAACATCAATCACTGCCTCCGCCTGGGTCAAATCCACCCTTCCATTTAAAAAGGCCCGCTTTGTAAATTCTCCCGGCTCCGCTGGTCTTGCTCCGTGCTTTAACACAGTCTCAAGGATCCGCTTTGTTACAAGAACACCGCCATGACAGTCAATCTCAATGGTATCCTCAGCCGTAAAGCTTTTAGGACCTCTCATTATCATGACCAGAACTTCGTCCACCATTTCATCTCCATCATAAATATAACCATAATGGATGGTGTGGGAAGGTTCCGTGGAAAGCTTTTTATTCCCGCTTCCCTTTGCCTTAAAAATCTTATCTATAATCTGAAATGACTCCTCGCCGCTGATTCTCACGATTCCGATCCCGGAACTTGACATGGCAGTGGCGATAGCCGCAATTGTATTCATCTTCATTTTCTTTCACCTGTTTATAAGGAAAAGGGGTGAGGTGCCTTCCGACAGCCCCAACCCCTCATTGTTGATTGACTATTTATCCTTTTCCTGATACCGGTCCTTTTTTGGATATTCTCTTTTCAGAGATATCACAACATGTCTGAATGGTTCCTCTCCTTCACTTCTGGTAACAACGAACTTGTCATTTTGAAGTGCGGAGTGAATGATTCTTCTCTCATAAGGATTCATCGGCTCCAGGGAAACATTACGTTTGGTACGTTTTACCTTGTAAGCGATATTTTTTGCGAGAGTTTCAAGTGTTTCTTTTCGTCTCTCTCTGTAATTTTCCGTATCCAGCTTCACCCGGATATAATCATCGCTCTCTTTGTTTACTACTAGGCTCACCAGATACTGTAAGGAATCTAAGGTCTGTCCTCTCTTACCAATCAATATGCCCATGTCATCACCTGACATAACGATGGAAAGCTCTCTGTCACCTGCATGGTAGGAAATCTCCATGTTGACCACAAGGTCCATGGCTCCAAACACATCAGAAAGAAATGATTCCGCTTTATCTTCCAGAGTTTCCTTCTTCTTTGCACGGATGACAGCAGGTTTTTGGCCGATAAATCCCAGAATACCATTACTGCCCTTATCAACAATTTCATACTCCAGTTTGTCACTGGTTGTCTCTAATTCGATTAATGCCTTTGTAATCGCTTCATCAACGCTTTTTGCTGAAACTGTAATCATATCCATAGGTCACCCTCCTGCTATTTTTGCTTTTCGTTAAACTTCTGTACCATCCTTGCTTTTGATGAAAGACTGTTTGGATTGGAAGAATCCTTATTGTAATAATCATTGGAGGCTTTGACCTGCTCTTTGATTTTTTCCTTCTTCACATCCATATCAGCTTCTTCTTTCTCAGCAGCGGCCTGAAGATTCTTTAAATTAGCGGTCGCATTATGGGAAACTCGCTGAGGAGGAAGGCCTTTCTTTGCACGCTTTGCGTTAGCCTTTTCCACGTTCTTCTTAATCATCTCATCCATATCGATGCGGTTTAAATGACGGTTTACTGCAAGCTGCTGGATAATCTGGAACACACTGGAGGCAATCCAGTAGATACCGATACCAGCTGGAAATGTAAAACAGAAGAAAACAGACATCAGCGGCATAACCGTATTCATCATCTTCATGGACTGAGCCATAGCATTCCCCTCATCGCCTGCCTTCTGGGGCTGAGCCTGGTTGACTGTCATAAGCCTAGCACTGAACCACTGGCTGACACCGGCAAAAACCGGAATCAGAATCGCGAGGCTGAAATGAAAACCGCCTCCAGCCGGGAAAATAACGCTTGATGGAGTTGACGCAAGATTGATTCCCAAAAAGGAATTCATATGGGCAATCTGTGCAGCATTGGTTGCAATCACATCTTTCACACTTGGGAATAAATCCTGAAGCTGATTCCACTGTGTGGGATTTAACTGATACAAAAAGTCTACCATTCCATTGCTTGTGGACATGTCGTGGACTCTTGTAAGATTTATCTTATTATCCGTTGCAAACTGCTTTAGCACCTCTACATGGTTTACATTTAAAGAACCAATGGCAGTAACAACATTTTCAAATACACGCTTTACGCTTGGTACATATGCAGGAATCTGATAGATTACCTGATAAAGAGCAAACAGGATAGGCATCTGAATGACTAGCTGAATGCATCCACCTGTCATGGAAGTTCCGTATTTCTCGTAAACTGCCTGAACCTCTACGTTTTGTCTGCGCATGGATTCCTGGTCAGTTTTTCCTTTATACTTTGCCTGTACGGCCTGAATTTCCGGCTGCATGACGCTCATCAGCTTGGAAGATTTCTGCTGCTTTAACGTCAGAGGGAACATAAGAAGCTTTGTTACGAGAGTAAATAAGATAATACATAAACCAATATTCTGGATTCCAAATGTGCTGGTCAGCTGGAACAGCCAATCCATGATAACACCCAGAACAGTTGCAAATGGGCCCAGAATGCCCCCTACCTTAGTCAGTACTAAGAATTCCAATGAACTACCTCCTCATCTCTTACGGAACTGGATCATAACCGCCTTTTGCAAACGGATTACAGCGAAGAATCCGATAGCAAGCCAAAAACGTACCTTTCAACACGCCATACTTATTAAGTGCTTCAATGGCGTATTGAGAGCACGTAGGCGTGTATATGCAGTGAGTTCTTATTTTAAGGGGAGAGAGATATTTCTGATATCCTCTGATCAACAAAATCATGACTTTTTTCACCATAAGATCACTTCGATTCTTTTTTTATAATGTTATGAAGTCCGCACAAGTGCAAATATGCACTTTCGATTGTTTTGTAATTTTCTTCCTTTGCCGCCGCCCTGGCAACGACTACGATGTCTAACCCGGCCTCCACCATGTCCTCATGAAGCCTGAAGCTTTCTCTGATTAATCTGGTTATATGATGCCTCACAACGCTGTTTCCAACCTTCTTGCTGACGGATATTCCAATCCTTGATTTAGGCATGTCCGTCTTTTTTACATACATCACAAGAAGCTTATTGGCATAGGATTTCCCATTCTGATAAACAGCCTGAAAATCCTTATTTTTCTTGATCGAATTAAAATGTTTCATAAAAATCTTTCCTTTTCCGTTTATCTGGAATTTGAGAAAAGAAAAGGCCACAATTAATTGCGGCCTGGTCCATTAAGCTGATAATTTTGCTCTTCCTTTTGCTCTTCTGGCAGCTAAAACTTTTCTTCCGCCCGGAGTGCTCATTCTGGCTCTGAAGCCATGAACTTTGGATCTCTGTCTCTTCTTTGGCTGAAACGTCATTTTCATAATGTACGGACACCTCCTCTTGTTACAATAGCTTATCATAGGCAATATGATGAAACATATTGAGACTATTTTAGTTAAACATCGTTTCAATTATATAGAACAAAGCATAGTTCGTCAAGGGAAAAATGCAATTTTCCTTGCATTCAGGCGGATTTTCCCGGCAAACGAAGAAGCCCTCTCCCGTAGATTTCCATGACCATCCAGTTTTTCCTCTGGATGGGTTGCAAATTATTACTTATAAAGGGTTATTTTATACATATAAACTTTATTGTCGAATTTTTTATTATTCTTATAATTATAGATACAAAATCTTTTTATAAATGGCAGGAAGAAAATAAAGTTTTTTCCAGTGCTTTCGCTGACAGTATAAATACGATCGCATATGCGGCTATAAGTATGGTAGAATTAAAAACGTAAATAAGTATAGTAAACCTGTGACTAAAAAGTAGAAGCTAAGGGAGCGGGTAAGTCAATTGTTAGCCCAGAAATAGAAACAAAAATTTTGGAAGGGCAGCGCAAGCTTCCTAACAAGAATGAAGTAAATAGTGGTCATTCTCTCAGTATTAATAATTCAAATCCCAAGTATGCTGTTGAAGTACTAAAAGAATACTCTGATGCGACGAAAAAAATAGTATTTTATACCTAATTTAATGATGGGTATTTGTCAACATACAAAAAGATATATAAAGGAGTTAAAATATGTATAATGAATTTGACAAGTATCTTTTAGGATACTTTACTGATGATTATTGGTATGACGAAGGATTTACAATCGCACGTGATATGTTATCAGAATTTAGTGATAATGATTGGTTGAAGTTACAAGAAGAGGTACTTAAAAAAAATATAGAGTGGCAAAAGAAGTTGGCTTATTGCATTGACAATACGTCTAAAATGTATGAATTAGAAATTTTGCTTACTCTATCAACGGTTAAAGATAATGAATTATTCAATATTTGTATTGATTCATTAAGAAGTTTTATAATTGATGATAATTATAAAAAAATAGTTTCTCTAAATGAGGCGCTTGTAGAGCAGGTAAATGATTTAATTGGTACACCCAATAAAGGAATACAAAAAGAAATATATCAAAAATTTATTGTCACGTTACGTGAATAATTTACCATTGCTAGACTATAAAGTATAAATTTGGGATTTAGTTATCGAACCATTTTACCGGAGACTTTCATACCCCCGTAACTCTTTCACATAAATGGGTATCCCGTTCAAGTACTCCCCCGGTTACGACTCCGATGCCAAAAAATCCGCCCCCGACTCTTTAACCTGCATCATTTTCTCCTCCATTTCGGTTAAGAATCTTAAAGTTAAGGAAGTTATAAATGGTTTGCGATTGAGGAACCTGAGGAATATCTCAGCCTATAGAATTCACTCATCTTTCTTCTTATATTTAGTCAAATTCTGGGCGGGACCTTTTAGTCCCGCTTTTATATTACCAATTTATTGAATTTAACATGTATGTATACTATAATAATGTTATTATTCATCTATCATTTGTAATCTCTTTTAATTAAAAAGAAAGGACGTAAATGCATGGAAAATTATTTCGACTTACATGGTAAAGTAGCTGTTGTAACTGGAGCCAGTTCCGGACTAGGAGCAGATGCGGCACTTGCCTATGCAAAAGCAGGAGCAGATGTTGCATTACTGGCAAGACGGATAGAAAAGCTCAATGAGGTAAAAACTGAAATTGAGCAGTTAGGCAGAAAGGTAGTTGCAGTCGGGTGTGATGTCACCAAGGAGGAAAGCATAAAAACAGGGATGCAAACTGTGCTTGAAACCTTCGGTCACATAGATATCCTGCTAAATAATGCAGGTGTTGCAGTACGCGGCGGAGTAGACAGCATGTCAGTGGAGGATTGGGATAAATCCTTCGATACAAATGTGAAGGGAATCTTTTTAGCAAGCAAATATGTACTTCCGCAAATGATGGAGCGAGGTTATGGCAAAATCATTAATATTGCATCGGTTAATGCAGTAGTTGCAGATAAATTTGATGCATTTATCAGACATTCCTATAATTCCTCCAAAGCGGCCGTAGTCGGCTTAACTAGAGGTATGGCAGCTTCCTATGCGAAATATGGTATCACAGTAAATGCCATTGGACCAGCTCTTTTTGAAAGTGAGATGACAAGTGAAACCTTATTTAAGTCAGAAGATTTTTTAAACAAATACAATACATTAAATCCATCCGGACGACCTGGGAAAAAAGGAGAATTAAATGGTACCATCCTCTATCTTTCCAGTGATTGCTCCAGCTACGTTCAAGGCCAGTTCATAATCGTAGATGGCGGTGGTGCTCTTGTATAAAGTAAACACCCACCTTCTTTATTCAATTAATAAATTCGAAGATAAACAAGAAATAAGTAATTGATTCTAAAATAGATACTTAACTCAAACCATCCATCAAATCCAGGAGGAAACCCACATGTTTAACCAGATGATCACCACCCTAAAAACCCAAAACAGAAAAATCGTATTCACCGAAGGCACTGACCCCAGAATCCTAGAAGCCGCCAGCCGCCTCCACACCGAGGGCATCCTAACCCCAATCCTACTGGGAACCCCAACCGAAATCAAAGAAGCCGCCACACAATCTGGATGGTCCGTGGATGGAATCGAAACCATCGACCCAAACAACTACGAGCATATGGAGGACATGGTCTCTCTAATGGTAGAATTAAGAAAAGGGAAAATGGATGAGGCCGCCTGCCGAGCTGCTCTCCAAAAGTCCAATTATTTCGGAACCATGCTGGTAAAAATGGGAAAGGCCGACTGTCTGCTGGGTGGAGCTACCTATTCCACCGCCGATACCGTAAGACCTGCCCTTCAGCTAATCAAAACCAAGCCAGGCAGTAAAATCGTATCAAGCTGCTTTATCCTATACCGCCAGTCAGAAAACGGAACTGAAATGTACGCCATGGCAGATTGCGCCATAAATCTAGATCCCTCAGAGGATGAGCTGGTAGAAATCGCATATGAAACTGCTAGAACTGCTAAAACCTTCTCCATAGAACCAAAGGTTGCAATGCTCTCCTACAGTACCCTTGGCTCCGGAAAAGGAGAATCCGTAAATAAAGTAAGAAACGCTTCCACTAAATTAAAATCCATGGATCTGGACTTCCCAGTGGATGGCGAACTGCAGTTCGACGCTGCATTCTCACCAACTGTCGCAAAAACAAAAGCACCCCAATCAGCCGTAGCCGGCAATGCCAATGTTTTTGTATTCCCAGACATCAACGCCGGAAACATAGGATATAAAATAGCCCAGCGTCTTGGTGGTTTTGAAGCCTTTGGTCCCATATTACAGGGATTAAACGCCCCCATCAATGACCTTTCCAGAGGCTGCAATGCTGATGAAGTTTATAAAATGTCTATCATCACAGCATCTCTAATATAAATAATATTCTTAAAGAATCCAATATAAAAGGGAAGAACGGTAACTCTCCAATCACCGCTCTTCCCTTTTTAATCTAGTTAACATAATCCATAAGCCACCTTTCTATCAACTGTAACACATCATCTCTCCATTCCTTATTTAATATTTCTACGCTCCCATTATTCACCCAAATTCACCAAACATGCACCACCTGACCATATAATCCCCCTGTATTTCCATCTCTATCCGCTAATTTTTACACGTACCCTGCTATTTATTACACCATAAAATATTTTGTCGAATTTTGCTGATATAATATGTTCCATAATTCTTAACGTAAGGAGATTTTTCATGGAACAAGTACAAAGAACCTGGGATGACTGGGCGACCGAAACCTTTGTTGGAGATAATTACTACTATTATAAAACAAAATGGGAACACCAAATACCGGAACGCTCCTTCTCCAGCTGGAACTGGGCCGCATTTTTCTTTCCCTTTTACTGGCTTATTTATCGTAAAATGTATTTATATTCATTTTTCTTTTTTCTCGCAAGCATAATTGGATATATCCTGCCCATAGGATTAATTCTCCATGGCCTGGCAGGTGCTTATGCTAATTACATGTATTATAAAACCTGTAACACCACAATAAGAATCGCCTCACAGTATAGTAATGAAGATGCCCTGTCATACCTAAAAAAGAAAGGTGGAACAAATCTCCTGGGCGTAATTCTCACCATAGCCGCCATAGTAATTGTGACAGTCACCATCTTTATGGGAATAATATTACTGGCAGATACTTCCGACACCACCTCAGCTCCAAACGAGAATACCTATAACGTAATATCAGTAAACAAGGAAATCATTGCCACAGCACCAAAAACATATGAACAGGAAACAGATAATTCAAATGATTTATATCTATACGATGGTATCAAAGATTCTGAATTAATATTTAACATATATTATAAAGATGATTATCAGGATACCGTCAACGAACAATATTTCATGGATAATATGATAGATTTTTTTAATACAGAATATACGCTCAGTCCAGTCAACGGAAAAGAACTGTTAACCTTGGACCACCAGGCCCCTCAAACCTTATATAAAGCCGCAATCGGTACAAACATCTTATACTTCTACTTCACCTGCGAAAAATTCGATAAGTATTATGTACTGACCACATTTACAATTAGACCAAGCGATTGGGATCGTGTCAGCAAAGAAATTGCGGATACCATATCAAGCGTCAGACCAAACGATACCATATAAAACACAAAAAGGCACCTCTTAAATTTCTAAAAGAGGTGCCCTTTTTATCATTCCTATCGATTCATCACTTTAAGCAATGCCTGAGAAACCGCTACCGTAAGAATTCCGGCTACGATTGCCTCAGGAATTCCATTGATGCAAATAATCCCTAATATAACAGAATAAATCCCATCCGTAAGACCCTTAGCAGCTTGTCCATACTCCTTGCCAAACAGAAAATAGATCAGATTCATTACCAAAAGTGTATTGGTTAATGATCCAGCTACTCCAGCGGCTGCAAGCGCAATGGTCCGTTTCCCTGTTTTACTTCCCAGCGCCTTTATGACTGCCCGGAACACATAATATGCAACAATTCCCACTAAAATTCTTGGGACCATGCAGATGATGAGACTTCCAAAATTGCCTCCGTACTCTCCTACCTTAATAAAAGGAGAAAATACAAATGACGTCGGATTTGGCATGTAGGTATTTTTCCACAAGCTTGTGAGACCAAACACCATTCCTAAAAATCCTCCATATTTTGGTCCAAGAATAATGGCTCCAATTATGACCGGAACGTGAATGATGGTGGCATTCATAAAACCAAGAGGAATATACCCCAAAGGCGTAAATGCCAGGATCACGATAATCGCAGCAAATACAGCTGCAAGTACCAGGTTACGTGTTTTGTTTTCAATGTTCATCCTTTAACCTCCTGTGCTACTGTTCTTTTAAAAGATACAATGCAACTTGTTACACCTGCATTATACCTACTTCCCAAGGCATTCGTCAATCATGTTCTCTAAATCACACGAAATTTGTTAATTTACATAAAGTTATCAACATTATGGGGATAACTTGTGGAAAACTATCTTGATACTATCTTGATAACCCCTTAATTGTTCACAAGCCTGTCCTTCCATCCCAGAAAAATACAAGTTTTCCAGGATGTGAATAACGTGACTTGTAAAAGTACGCTTTTTTGTGGACAACTCTTTCTCTGGATGATTATCAACAATTCATTCACAAGCAATACACAGCCTCTACACACACTTATCCACAATTTTTTACTATTCTCATTGAAAATTATTTCAAAATGGTATAAAATGAAGTTTAGATTGGGCAAATGCGCATATTTGCATTTTTTAGATGTAGGAGACTTACAATGTTAGAAAAGTTAAAGGAAAAATGGGACGAAATCTTATTGAATTTAAAAGAAGAGCACGAAATTACAGACGTGTCTTTCAAAACCTGGCTTCTCCCGCTGAAAGTTTATGCTGTGGATGGCGAAAAAGCCATCGTCACAGTTCCGGATGTAGAGTTCTTAGGATACATCCGCAAAAAATACGGGTTTCTTTTGAAGATCACCATCGAAGAAGTGACTGGCTTTGAATGCAGCGTTGATTTTGTTGTCGAAAATCAGATTCAAAAGGAGACCGCCCCTGCTCCTGCAGGAAATACACTCATTACAAACTCGGTAAACCCGGTCAGCCAGTCTGCTATCATCACAGCCAACTTAAATCCAAAGTACATATTTGATACCTTCGTGGTGGGTGCCAACAACAACCTAGCCCACGCCGCATCTTTGGCGGTGGCTGAATCTCCAGGTGAGATATACAACCCTCTTTTCATTTACGGAGGCGTTGGACTTGGAAAAACCCATCTGATGCATTCCATTGGACACTTTATATTAAAGAACAATCCCCATGCAAAGGTACTATATGTAACAAGTGAGAAGTTCACCAACGAGCTGATCGATGCGATCCGTAATAAAAACAACTTCTCTCCCACTGAATTTCGGGAAAAGTACAGAAACAACGACGTTCTTTTAATCGATGACATCCAGTTTATCATCGGCAAGGAAAGTACACAGGAAGAATTTTTCCATACCTTCAATGCCCTTTATGAAGCCAAAAAGCAGATCATCATCTCCTCCGATAAACCTCCGAAAGAAATTGAGACCTTAGAAGAACGGCTTCGTTCCCGTTTTGAATGGGGCCTTACCGTGGACATACAGTCTCCTGATTATGAGACACGAATGGCCATTTTACGGAAAAAAGAAGAGATGGAAGGCTATAACATCGACAATGAAGTAATCAAATACATTGCCACCAACATAAAATCCAACATCAGAGAGCTGGAAGGTGCCTTAACAAAGATTGTCGCACTCTCCCGTCTCGATAACAAAGAAATCACGGTGGAACTGGCAGAGGAAGCATTAAAGGATATTATTTCACCTAACGATAAAAGAGAAATCACGCCGGAGCTTGTCATCCAGGTGGTTGCTGACCATTATGGTTTAACGCCCCTTGATATCTGTTCCCAAAAGCGTAACAAGGAAATCGTCTATCCCCGTCAGATCGTCATGTACCTGTGCCGTGAGATGGTAGGAACGCCACTTCAGATGATTGGAAAATTCCTTGGAGGAAGGGATCATACCACCATTATCCATGGAATTGATAAGATTACGGCAGATGTGGACAAGAATGATACCTTAAGCAATACCATTGAGATCTTAAAAAAGAAGATTAATCCACAATAACGTGTGTATTAGCTGTTGATTTCCTGTGGATAATAAGGCCCCTCAAATCGTTTCTCATCATCTTGTGGATAACTTGATAGTTTTCCTTAGATTCTGTGGACGTTATTCACACCTTTATGAACACAGAATTTTAAGCCTTTATAAAGGTTATGAGGGCTTATACACAAACCCACAGCCCCTACTACTAATACGACGGAATTTAACTATATCATCCATCTATTTATTGTAATTTCGAGAGCAAAGGAGTTATCAACAATTATGAAACTGACATTTCATCAGGATGCAATTTTAAACGGCATTAATATTGTACTAAAAGCAGTTCCCAGCAAGACTACCATGTCCATCCTCGAATGCATCTTTATCGATGCCAGCGGATCTGAGATTAAGCTGACAGCCAATGACATGGAACTTGGTATCGAAACAAAGGTGGAAGGAACCATCCTGGAGCGTGGTAAAATCGCTCTGGAGGCAAAGCTTCTTTCTGAAATCGTAAGAAAGCTCTCCTCTGCAGGAGATTCCATGGTAACCATTGAAAGCGACGAAAAGTTTACGACTACCATTTCCTGTGAAAATTCAGTTTTCCATATTCAGGGACGGGATGGCGAAGAATTTGCCTATCTCCCATACATAGAGCGGGATCATTACATTTGTTTATCCCAATTCTCCTTAAAAGAAGTAATCCGCCAGACCATTTTCTCCATTGCTCCAAACGACAGCAATAAGATGATGACCGGAGAGCTTTTCCAGGTAACTGGGAACCAGTTAAAAGTGGTTTCTCTGGATGGTCACCGCATTTCCATCCGAAATATTGAATTAAAAGACAGCTACCATGATATAAAAGTCATCGTTCCTGGCAAGACTCTAAGCGAGGTCAGCAAAATTCTTGGGGGAGACAATGAAAAAGAAGTGCTTATTTTCTTTGGAGCCAACCATATTTTGTTTGAATTTGATCACACCATGGTTGTATCACGCCTGATTGAAGGAGAATACTTCCGCATAGACCAGATGCTTTCCAGCGACTATGAAACAAAAGTTACTGCAAACAGGCGGGAACTTCTGGATTCCATCGACCGGGCAACCATCCTGGTACGTGAAAATGATAAGAAGCCACTTATCATCAACATTGAAGAACAGGAAATGCAGCTTAAGATGAATTCCAGCTTTGGTTCCATGAATGCTGAAGTACCGACTCACAAGACCGGAAGCGATATTATGATTGGCTTTAACCCTAAGTTTTTAATGGATGCACTTAGAATCATC